>SVSK01000010.1 GCA_015064345.1 Oscillospiraceae bacterium
CGCGGAAAGTAAAACCGGTAAATCCGGCGGTGTGTGTCGATAAAACTGCGGTGGGGATAATTGCGCACTCAATGCCCATTGCTGAAATAACAGGCAGCGCAACTGTTATTGAACATTTACCAAAGCACGAGATATCTTGAAGTGTTACAACTCTTTTCATATATAAGCCTCCTGTTTTCTATGTGATTAATTATATATCATTCTCACTCTTAATTCAAGAAAGATTATTTACAAAGTACGTTTTAAGAGAAGAAAAAATCATAGTTATATTAACAAAAAACAGACACCGAAAAACACGGTGCCTGTCTGATGGTTATTGAACTTCTTAAACTACGAATATAGATCTGAAGTAAAATTACTTGATTTCTACTTCTGCGCCTGTAGCAGTGATCTTAGCCTTCATAGCTTCAGCGTCTTCCTTGGAGAGACCTTCCTTGATGGTCTTGGGAGCACCTTCTACGAGTTCCTTAGCTTCCTTAAGGCCGAGACCTGTGATCTCACGAACAACCTTGATAACGTCGAGCTTCTTAGCACCGAAGTTTGTGAGAACTACGTCGAATTCGGTCTTCTCTTCTACTGCGGGAGCTGCTGCGCCTGCTGCACCTGCAACTGCTACGGGAGCTGCTGCGGATACGCCAAACTCTTCTTCAACTGCCTTTACGAGGTCAGCGAGTTCGAGGATTGTAAGAGATTTGATAGTTTCAAGAATCTGAAGAGACTTTTCTGTTGCCATTTTATTTTCCTCCGTTAAATGTAAGATGTTAATTTACGAAATTTAATGTTTACCCGATTATTCAGCGGGTGTTTCTGCGGGAGCTTCAGCAGGAGCTTCTGTAGCTTCAGCTGCAACTTCTTCTGCAGGTGCTTCTTCTGCGGGAGCTTCTTCGCCATCCTTGTCGATGATAGCCTGAAGAACGTAAGCAAACTTGTAGAGCGGGCTCTGGATGCTTCCGAGAAGCTTTGCAACGAGTACTTCCTTCGGGGGAATCTCAGCAAGCTCATTAACTGTAGCTGCATCAACAACCGCACCTTCAAGGATACCGCCGCGGATTTCAAATGTTTCGATCTTGTCTGCATATTCCTTAAGGATCTTTGCAGGAGCGATCGCATCGTCATAGCTAAACGCAATAGCGTTCATGCCTTCAAGTTCAGACTTAAGACCTTCGAAGCCTGCCTGATCGCAAGCCTTACCGATGAGAGTGTTCTTAATAACGGAATACTCAACACCAGCTGCACGAAGAGCTGCACGCATCTTTGTATCCTGATCTACAGTGATACCTTCGTACTTTACGAGTACACCGGATACAGCGCGACCCATCTTTTCAGCAAGAGCTTCAACAAGGGCTTTCTTCTGCTCTAATATTTTCTCGCTGGGCATTTTAATTTCCTCCTTATAAGCTGTAAGCAGATACAAAAAAGTCTTTCTCCGCTCGCACGAAAAAAGACTTACATAAATATCCCTTGTAAGGTCTCTCCTCGGCAGGAAAGCGGATGCTTTTACTGTAACCTGCTGTCTTTGGTTCAACAACACGAGTATTATATCATGTCATATTTTGTTTGTCAATAGGTTTTTATAAAAAAGTTGAATTATTTTTTGTGAAATTCTTTGATTTTTTCAAAGTACACTTTTGCGGCTTGCTCAGTCTTGTTTTCACCGTAATCGTAATACTTTCGTCCAACCAAATCGTTGGGTAAATACTGCTGATCTACCCAGTGCCCGGGGTAATCGTGTGGATACTTGTATCCCTTAAACAGCGGACTGCGAAGATGTAACGGCGGCTCACTTCCCTTTCCCGCATGGATATCGGCTTCTGCTGCGGCATATGCGTTGTAAGCGGAGTTTGATTTTGGCGCGGTCGCAAGTATGACTGCAGCATTCACAAGCGGAATCCTTGCTTCGGGCAGTCCGAGCTCTCTTGCGGTATCTACACAAGCCTTTACAATAACAGGTGCCATAGGATAAGCAGCGCCAATGTCTTCACTTGCAATTACCATTAGCCTGCGGCACGGTGAGATGAGATCTCCGCCCTCAAGAAGTCTGGCAAGGTAAAATACCGCAGCATCGGGATCAGAGCCTCTGATGGACTTCTGAAGCCCCGAGAGGAGGTCGTAGTGTACATCGCCGTCTCTGTCGAAATTGCTTTGAACAGATGAAGGGGTGAGGCTGTAAATTAACTCTTTTGTTATGACTGCATTGTTATCTTTATCAATATCTGCCGCACCTTCAGCTACCTCAAGCATAGTAATCGCACGTCTCATATCTCCGCCTGCAGAGTCAGCTATCGCGGAAAACGCATCATCCGTAATTGTCAGCTCGGGAAATTCCCTCTCAGCAACCTGTCTTACACGTTTTTCAATATCTTTTGCGTCCACGTGCTTGAACTCAAACACAGAGCATCTTGAGAGAAGCGCGTCATATATATAGTAGTAAGGGTTCTCCGTTGTGGAAGCGATAAGTGTAATGCGTCCGTCCTCAAGATATTCGAGAAGAGACTGCTGTTGCTTCTTGTTGAAGTACTGGATCTCATCAAGGTAAAGAACGACTCCGTCTGTGCCAAACATCGACTCGGTATCTTTGGCTACATCGCGAATATCCTGCAGTGAAGCGGTCGTTGCGTTAAGCTTGTGCAGAGTCTTACCGCACTTGCTCGCAATTATTGAGGCGGCAGTTGTTTTTCCGCAACCCGGAGGGCCATAGAATATCATGGAAGGAATCACACCACGGGAAACGATCCTACGCAGTATTCCTTTTTCACCAAACAAGTGAGTCTGACCGGCAATATCATCAAAAGATTCCGGCCTTGCGCGGTCAGCCAGAGGAGACAGTCTTGACATATATGTTTCCTTTCCATAAATCAGAAATGAGGGTTATATGAATTACACCGATTATTCAGTAATAAACGAAGGCGCGCGTATGTACCGACTCACACTCCCCTGTTTTTCAGATGACGACAGATTTTATGATGCTGCAAGAATGAATCGATTTTATTCGGCAGTCATGGATAGGCTTTGTATGATCGGGGAATCTCTGAAGAAATCAAACGAGAGGCGAACCTGCTATTCGTGTGCATATAAGGTCACAGAGAACGGAAAAAACGAAGAAGTAGAATTGATTATTTCATTAAGGTGTTCAAACCGAAAAGCTGCCAGGAAGTCAATAATACACGTATGGGAAAACGGTTATATCGTATCGGAACGTATTACCGATAAATTCTAAAAAACGGCGGTGCAGATGTCACTCGCCGTTACGTTCCCGAGGTGATTCGAACACCCGACCTACCGCTTAGGAGGCGGTCGCTCTATCCTGCTGAGCTACGGAAACATTTAATGAACATAGGAATTATATCACACTTAAATTGAAAATTCAATAGGTGAACGAAAAATACCGAAAGCCATTCGACTTCCGGTATTATCTAAAATTATATGTATTATTCAGGTTCAACAAGGGTGTATTCGTATACGATAACGTCGCCTTCATTAACTACAACGTTGTCTGCACGGCCCTTCATTTCTTCACCGTTGATAGTGCAAAGCCAGAAATAATTGTTGGCACCCTGCTCATAAACTGTTCCCTCTACATCAGAGATAGAATCAAATCTTCCGCCATCTACTACGTAGGCGATATCGTTGTAAAGAAGCAGGCCTTCAACTGCATTAAGAATAGTAGGCGCAGCACCGTCCTGACCTACTGCTTCATAGGGGTACTCATCAAGAATGAATACGTCACCGGCAACAACAGAAATGGTGCAGGATACCTTGACATCATTTGTTCCGCCGCCAAGACAAGACGTCATTGTCATGAGAAGCATGATAACAGCAACAAATACAGTCAAAATTTTGATACTTTTCATTATAAAATCCTCCAAATTTGAGATTTACATATTCATTATACACAAATGCAAGATTATTGTCAATAGCAATAGAGTATTTGAAGGAAGATTTTTCATGTTCTGCATGAGCGAATGTGTAAGTTATTACCATCATGCTTTAGCATCTCAGGGTAATTCTTATACAAAAAACTTATTTACAAATTATAACGCGTGTGTTATAATACTAAATAATTATCAATGATTGTAAATTATGAAATTTTGCATAGATTGAAGTGAGAACAAAATGTACAGAATCGTAAAAAAAGAAGTCCTTGGCCCTGCAGTTGTTAGAATGGAGATCGATGCCCCTCTGATTGCAAAAAAGGCAGAGCCCGGTCAGTTTATTATACTCAGAGTTGACAGTGACGGAGAGCGAATTCCTCTTACCATTGCTGATTATGACAGAATACGCGGTACGGTAACGATAATATTCCAAAAGGTCGGTGCTACAACCGATAAGCTTGCTGAGCTAAATGAAGGAGATTTTCTTGCAGACTTTGTCGGTCCTCTCGGACGTGCAACAGAAACTGATGACCTAAAGAAGGTTGCTGTTGTTGGCGGCGGTGTAGGATGTGCTATTGCCTACCCTGTTGCAAAGAAGCTTCATTCCCTCGGTTGCGAGGTGCATTCCATAATAGGTTTCAGAAATAGAGATCTCGTGATTCTCGAGAAAGAATTTGCCGAGGTTTCGAACAAGCTTCTGAAGATGTCCGATGACGGATCATGGGGTGAGAAAGGTCTTGTAACAAATGCTCTCAGGCAGCTTATTGAAAGCGGTGAGGTGTACGATGAGGTTATCGCAATAGGTCCGCTTGTTATGATGAAGTTTGTTTCTGCACTCACAAAAGAGTTTGGCATTAAAACAGTTGTCAGCATGAATCCTGTTATGATCGACGGAACGGGTATGTGCGGAGGGTGCAGACTCACTGTTGGTGGAAAAACAAAATTCGCGTGTGTTGACGGACCGGAATTTGACGGACATCTTGTTGATTTTGATGAAGCAATGAAGCGTGGTGCGATGTACAGGGATTTCGAGCGTCACGCAAGAGAAGAAAACTGCAATCTGTTACGCGCAGAGGTGAAATAAATGGCAAACATGTCAAAGAAAAAGAACGAGATGCCCTCTCAGTCTCCTGAAATTCGCAGGAACAATTACGATGAGGTTGCGCTCGGATATACTGAAGAAATTGCAATCGACGAAGCTACACGCTGTCTCAACTGTGTGAATATGTCGTGCGTTTCAGGTTGCCCTGTGAATATTGCAATTCCGCATTTTATCAAGAAAATTACTGAAAATGACTTTGAAGGTGCGTACAAAATTATTGCAGACTCAAGCTCACTTCCCGCGGTTTGCGGACGAGTTTGCCCACAGGAATCACAGTGCGAGGCAAAATGTGTTCGCGGCATAAAGGGAGACCCTGTCGGCATTGGCAGACTTGAGCGATTTGTTGCAGACAGGCATAATGCTGATATTGTTGAAGAAATTAAGCAACCTGTCAGCAACGGTCATAAGGTAGCGGTTATCGGATCAGGTCCTTCGGGTCTTGCGTGCGCTGGAGACCTTGCTAAAATGGGCTACGATGTGACCGTATTTGAAGCTCTCCACACCGCAGGGGGGGTTCTTGTGTATGGTATTCCCGAATTCAGACTTCCTAAATCCATAGTGCAGAAAGAGATAGACAATCTTAAGGCTCTCGGCGTAAAAATCGAAACCAACATGGTTATCGGTAAGATTCTCTCTGTTGACGAGCTTTTTGACGACGGATTTGAGGCTGTATTTATCGGCACAGGTGCAGGACTTCCTCGCTTTATGGGAATCCCCGGTGAAAATCTTTGCGGTGTGTATTCTGCAAATGAGTTTTTGACAAGAATTAACCTTATGAAGGCTTATAAAGACAGCTCCGCTACACCGATCATGCACGCGAAGAACGTTGCGGTCGTCGGCGGCGGTAACGTTGCAATGGATGCAGCACGCTCTGCACTAAGACTTGGAGCGGAGAACGTTTATATAGTATATCGCAGAGGTGAGTCTGAACTTCCCGCTCGAGCTGAAGAAGTTGAACACGCCAAGGAAGAAGGAATAATTTTCCGACTTCTGTCTAATCCTGTTGAGATACTCTCCGACGGAAACGGCAACGTCTCGGGCATTCGCTGTGTTAAAATGGGCCTTGGCGAGCCTGACGAAAGCGGACGCCGCAAGCCTGTGGAAATTGTCGGATCTGAATTTAATATTAATGTTGAGTCGGTAATTATGTCTATCGGCACGAGCCCGAATCCTCTTATAAAATCAACAACAGAAGGTCTTGACTTCTCGTCTCGCGGAGGAATTATCACCGATGAGAACGGCCTTACATCCCGAGAGGGCGTTTTTGCAGGCGGCGATGCGGTTACAGGCGCGGCAACAGTAATTCTTGCAATGGGTGCCGGTAAAAAGGCAGCTGCGGCTATTGACAAATATATTCAAAGCAAATAAAAATAAGCCGACTTGAAATACAGTCGGTTTATATATTAAAGGAGCACACTTTGCAGCATGCTCCTTAATCAGCTGGTGGAGGGATTTGAACCCTCGGCCTATTGATTACGAATCAATTGCGCTACCCCTGCGCCACACCAGCAATATTAAATTCAGCCTATGTATTATACTATATAGAATACGCTTTGTCAAGTGAGGAATTTGAAAAATATGGTCGCGTATGGTTTGCCTTCTATAATAGAAACGCGGTATTTTACATGAGTTTGAATCTTTTGGAGGTTGATTATGACAAAGACAAACGCTCTTCGTCTTCTTGAAAATGCAAAGATATATTTTGAAACGGTTGAATATTCGGTCGACGAATCTGACCTTTCCGGAACACACATTGCTGAGCTCTTGGGAGAAGACCCCGATTGTATATTCAAAACCCTGGTTTGTGTGGATGACAAAGGATCACATCATGTTTTCTGTATTCCCGTTGCGTATGAGTTGGATTTGAAAAAATGTGCTGTTGCGGCGGGAGTAAAGCGTGTGGAAATGATCCCTGTAAAGGAACTTTTGCCGCTTACCGGATATATTAGAGGCGGGTGCTCTCCTGTCGGAATGAAAAAGAAATTTCCAACATATATTGATGAAACAGCAACACTGTGCGATAAAATTTATGTTAGTGGAGGAATGAGAGGGCTACAGATGATACTGTCACCAATGGAGCTTGCGGGATTTGTTGGTGCAAAGTTTTCAGATCTGATCAAATGAGCTTTTCGTATGCTACTCTGCGCTCCCCATCCTCGAGATAGATAATTCCGCAGTACACAAATCCATGCTTTTCGAGCATTTTACGCATTACGGTGTTCCCTTCATGTGTATCGATCCTCAGAGAGCCTCTGCTGTTCTCTTTTGCAAGCTTTGTGGCGAAGTCAATAATTTCGGTTGATACACCCTTTCCGCGGCTTGTAACAGCCACAGCGACTCTGTGTATTGCCATATAGTCAGCGTAGTCGTTCCCGGTTAACCACTCGCCGTTATATATTTTATCATAAGTTGGCTCACCGTCGAGAATTACTGCAAATGTACCGCAAATTTCATCATCTTCAACGACGAATAAACGTTCATTTTTTGTGTCCTCTCTGATAATATGCTCGTTCGGATACCCGTTTTGCCACTGGTCAATACCTAGTAAAGCAATAGTTTTGCGCGCCTCGTCGAAAATTTCCATTACCTCTGATAAGTTATCTATGCTTGCAAGTGATATTCTCATTATTATCTCCATTCACAGTTTTCGCTAATGACTATATTATATCATTAATTTTCCTAATTTCAAGTCCCCGACCTGCCGACTTACTTTTTTGCACAAAAGTATTGACAGATTGATAGAATATCATTATAATAAATTTTGTTGATAAAGCAATAAATTATACTTTATGAAAATTATTATATTTAAGGAGTACTTATAATGTTTGAAAAGATCAAAACTCTGCTTGTAGAAGAACTTTCCGTTGATGAAGCTGCAATCAATCCCGATGCTGAGCTTGTAAACGACCTCGGAATCAACTCTCTTGAACTTGCCGATCTCGTTCTTCAGTGCGAAGAAAGATTCGACATCGAAATCAGCGATGACGAAATACATAAGTTTGTTACAGTTGGCGACGTTGCAAATTATCTTGCTGAACTCACCGGTGAATCTAAATAATTTTGATTAAAACGTGCCAAACATAGGGCGCGTTTTTTCATTTATCTGGAGAATGATTATGACAGAAAAAATAAACATCAGAGGTGTACAGTTTGATAGCGTGTCTCTTGACGGCGCTGTCGATATTCTTATCGCTAACCTCAAGAATGGCACACAAGCTGCGCTCTACACTCCCAATTCCGAGATTGTTCAGTCATGTATAGATTCGCCTGAACTCTATGAGATTATTAACTCGGGAGACCTAATAATTCCCGATGGTATAGGTGTTGTTAAGGCAGGACGCATACTCGGTACGCCGTTTGAATACGGAAAAGTTGCGGGAATTGAAGTAGGCGAAGAACTAATCAGACGTGTTGCAGGAACCGATTATAAGGTATATTTCCTCGGTGGTAAGCCCGGAATCGCGGAAACTGCTGCAAAGACTCTCTGCGAAAAATACGGCGATATCTCATTTGTAGGTTGTGCAGACGGATACTTTAATAAGAACGGCGAAGAAAACGACAGAGTTATAGAAGCCATTAATCTTTCGGGCGCTGATATTCTGTTTGTCTGTCTTGGTGCTCCCACTCAGGAAAAGTGGATATATGATAACAGATCACGACTCACCTCAGTTAAGCTGATGCTTGCTCTCGGCGGATCACTTGACGGATATGCCGGCGTAGTTAAGAGAGCACCGAAAATCTTTATCAGTCTTGGTCTCGAATGGTTTTACAGACTCCTCTGCGATCCAAAGCGAATCGGTAGAATGATGAAGCTACCGAAATTTTACTTTGGCACGTGGAAGTATAAGTTTAGCAGAAATAAATAAAATAGAACCGCACCTTGCGACTTATGCCGTTTGGTGCGGTTTTGTATTATTCTTCAATGATTTCTGCAGATTCAGAAACGATAGTAATTACTTCTTCATATGCGAGTGAGAGCCAGATGGTTTCCTTGTCGTAATATGAGAGGAGTTCTTCTACTGTAACGCCATACTGTTCAGCATAAAATTCGCAACCGGCATTAAACTCTTCGTCTGTAATCTCTACTCCAAGCTCTTTAACGAGCTGATACAGAGTCATATCTTCCTGAACATAGGATTCGCTCATTGCACGAAGGCCGGCATCATCAAGACCAACATACTGTGTGAGGAATGTTTCGTAGTCTACGCCGTACATTTCAGCATACATTGTATATGATTCTACGTGCATCTGATAAATGCGCTCAACTTCATCTTCGGGGAGTGAATGACATGTAGTTCCTTCAATGATCTGCGCCCAAATATTTTCATAAACTGATGACATAGCTTCATTGTAAAGCTGGGAATTAAGTGATGAGCGGTAATATTCCTCGAAGTCTTCAACTGTCTCAAAATCTGTGTAGTCGGCAACAAACTCTTCAAGAGTCGGAGCGATAGCTTCAGTGCCGTCGTAAATTCCGTTGATCTTACATTTGAATGTAACAGTTACGCCTGCAAGGTCAGAATTGCCGTAGTCTTCGGGGAATGTTACATCAAAGCTGAAGTCTTCACCTACCTTGTGGCCAAGGAAGCCTTCAACAAATCCGGGAATATAGCCTGAATCTTCAACGATAGCAATAACGTCACCGGTTGCAGCCGTGCTATTAACAGGCTCATCGTTGATATATCCTTCATAGTTTACATTCAGGTAATCGCCTGTAACTGACTCTCTGTCATCAGAAATAAACGGAGTGTAAGCATATTCGTTAAGAAGCTCTTCGAGGTATGCAGCATATTCTTCGTCGGTTACTGTCTCGATCTTAACGGTAACAGTAAGACCTTCATACTGACCGAGAGTTATGTAGGGGGTAAGATCGTTTGCCAAATAATCAAAAGCAGGGATCTCTTCAACAGTTGCTCCCGTTTCAGCGGGGTCTTTTGTTGCGCCTGTGTCTGCTGTCTCGTTACCGCCAACTGTTTCCTGGAAAGCGTCATCTGTGCCATCTGCTGTGGGATTTTCAGCATCACAGGATGTAAAAGTAATGATCAATAAAAGAGTAAGAAGAATAAATAATATCTTTTTCATGTTAACCTCACAATTTAGTATATAAAACAGACCTATTATAGCACATATTTTCAAAAACATCAACTATATTTGCTGATTTTTAGGTGAACAATGGGTGACAAAATGATTCAAAAAATGAAAAAGACGGAAATTATGCAATTATATTGACAAGTTTTCTCTTCTTATCTATAATCAGTACAGGAGGATGCTTTTATGAGAAATACTACATTATGCTACATAGAGAAAGATGGTTGTTACCTTATGCTACACCGAGTCAAGAAGAAAAACGATGTAAATAAGGACAAATGGATCGGCATTGGAGGAGGCTTTGAGGAAGATGAGTCGCCGGAGGACTGTATAAGACGCGAAGCTCTTGAGGAAACAGGTCTTACGCTCGGAGAATTAAAATTAAGGGCTGTTATTACGTTTATTATTGAGAACGGCGTATGTGAGCACATGTTCCTGTTCAAAACAAGTGATTTTTGTGGTGAACTGATCGAATGTTCAGAGGGCGTTCTTGAATGGGTACCAAAAGACAGGCTATATTCTCTTGATTTGTGGGAAGGAGATATTATTTTCCTCAATAAGTTAGAGGAAGAAAGCGATTTTTTCACGCTGAAGCTTGTCTATTCAGAAGATGGCAAACTGATATCTGCTATTGAAAACGGAAGCAATGTAATTAAATAATAGTTGAAGTACAGTTCGCCTGTGTTCGTTATGTACAATTAATTGTGTTGCATTTTGGTTAAGATAACCAAAATATTCGCGTATTTGTCTCTATTTGCGTTAACTCGTATCATTGACGGAGACGTTACCAAGTGGTATAATATTTATGTAATTAAAGATAAGGAAGTGTTGATATGCTATATTTGATTGATACCGCTAACCTTGAAGCCATTAAAAAATGCTGTGAGTACTACCCTGTTGCTGGAGTAACTACAAATCCCACAATCGTCTCCAAAGAAAATACTGATTTCAAAAAGCTTCTCTACTCGATCAGAGAGATCATCGGAGCGGACAAGATGCTTCATGTTCAAACTACCGCAATGGAAGCCGGCGAAATACTAAATGAAGCTATTGCCCTCAAAAATGTTGTAGGTGATAACTTCTATTTGAAGATACCGATTACAAAAGAAGGTATTAAGGCAACTGCGATGTGCAAGGATAAGGGCTTTGGTGTAACAATGACCGCCATCTTCACGCAGCAGCAAGCACTGATTGCCGCTAATGCCGGTGCTGACTTTGTTGCTCCCTACATCAACAGACTTGACAATATAGTTTCAGACGGCGTTCACGTTGTTGAGGAGATCGTTAATATGTTTAACATGTACGACATTAAGACAAAGATCCTCGCTGCAAGCTTTAAGAACGTTGAACAGGTACATAAGGTTGCTATGACCGGTGCTGGCGCTGTTACAGTTAATCCAGACATTTTCGATATGCTTATCTATCATCCGCTTACATATTACGCAATTGACGATTTCTGCAAAGACTGGGAAACCGTCTACGGCGACAAGCTTGTTGCTGATCTTCTTAAATAATCATTGGTCCGAGGAGTTCTCTCTTCGGACTTTTTATTTTCAGGAATGTTGTTATTGTGATTATACCGATAGTTTTACGCAAAATACTTATTATATACCTAAAGCAATAATAAGGAGTACGTATGAAGCTGTTTAGTAAGAATAAAACAATTAGCGTAGTATCCCCGCTTACCGGAGTTGCTGTTGATCTGTCAGAGGTGAATGATCCAACATTCTCGGAGCGAATCCTCGGAAATGGAATTGCGATCTTACCCTCAGTCGGTAGGTTATATTCACCAATCAGCGGTCTGATCGAGTCGATATCTGAGTCGGCCCATGCTATAGCGATAGTCGGAGACAACGGTGTGGAGATATTGATCCATATTGGTATCGATACTGTTGAGCTTAACGGAGAGCCGTTTTCTGTTAGGGTCAAGGTCGGAGACAGGGTTGATGTGGGACATTTGCTGATTGAGTTTGATTTAGGCAAGATTATATCAAGTGGGTACGATGCAGTAACCCCGATAATCGTTACAAATTCTTCGGACTACTCTAAGCTGGATTTTCACAAAGGAAAAATTAATGCAATGGAGAGTCTGATTGAGATAAAGAAATAAAACAGACCCTCGGATGGTTATCCGGGGATCTTTTTTTATCAGATATGCCAGCCCTCAAGCTCTTTCCTTTCTATGGCGCCGAGAAGTCTTTTGTACAGTCCGCGATGAGATTTATCGAAGGCTCGAAGATACTCTTTCATTTCTTCACGCTGACTGTGGCCGTCGTTGGGGCAAGGATTTTTATATACAGGCAGGGATGCTTTTTTTGCAAATGATGAAACTTCGCTTTCTCTCGCGTAAAGAAGAGGGCGAATCACGGAAATGCCTTTATCCTCATATACTGTGACAGGACAGAAGCACCCAATCCTGCCTTCCAGCATCAGCGACATCATAAACGTCTCAACGGTATCGTCTAAATGATGACCGAGAGCTACCTTATTTGCACCGATCTCGACAGCTACATCAATGAGCGCGCCTCGTCTTAACTTCGAGCAGAGAGAGCAAGGGTTCTTCTCCTCCCTCTCTTTGAACACTATATCGTAAATTTTGGTTTTGACAACGTGATATTCTACTCCAAGATCTTTCGCGAAGTCACGTATCGCGTTAAACTGATCGTCTTCGGAAAAACCGAGATTAATGGATACCCCGCAAACCTCAAACGGGATCGGATAGAACTCGCGAAGCTTTGAAATGGCATAAAGAAGTGCGAGAGAATCCTTACCGCCCGATACACCCACGGCAATTTTGTCACCGGGAACAATCATTTCATAGTGATCGACGGTTTGTCTGATTTTTGACAGCAATTTCTGTAGTTCTTTCATAATCTAATCTCAATAATAAATAATTTACATAATTGGAGGATGGTATGGCAACGAAAATATATATTGACCAAGGGCACAATCCCGTGAATCCAAATGCAGGGAGTGAGGGAAATGGATTCAGAGAGCAAGACATTGTGTATGAGATCGGTCAGCTGACTGCCGAACAACTCAGGGCAAACGGATTCGATGTACGGCTCTCAAGACCAACTGAAAGTACGCAGCTTGGAACATCAAATGGCACTTCTCTTCGTGCAAGAGTGGACGAGGCAAATTCGTGGGGAGCGGATTATTTCATAAGCCTGCACACGAATGCATCTGTTATAGAAGAGGCAACAGGAAGCGAGGCTTTTGTGTATCAAAGAGGCTCTTCCGCCGAAGCTCTCGCAGAAAACATACTGACACAGCTGAATTATGCAACAGGCCTCAGAAACAGAGGAGTTGCGGCGCGTCCCGGGTTATATGTTCTTCGCAAAACAAGAATGCCAGCAACGCTTGTTGAGCTTGGGTTTATAACAAATCCTGTTGATGCGGAGTTAATGGCTTACAGCCCGCAGTTGTTTGCAACCGGTGTAACAAACGGTATTCTTGCATATTTTGGAATGTTGTAACCATTTATAAAAATCATGCCGGCACTATGAGGGGTGACCGGCTTTAGTTGATTTTATTTGTCTCCGCGGCGATCTATTAAGTCGGGGCGTCTTTCCTCTGTTATAGATTCTGCCTGCTCGAGTCTCCACTTATCAATGTTAGCGTGGTGTCCGCTGAGCAGCACCTCGGGCACTTCTCTGCCCATCCATACAGGCGGACGAGTGTACTGTGGATACTCAAGAAGATCATCTTCGAAGCTCTCTTTTTCGTGACACTCGGGCAACGCAAGAACACCGTCGCAGAGTCTTCCCACAGCGTCTACAATGATACATGCGGGGAGTTCTCCACCCGTGAGTACGTAATCGCCGATTGAGATTTCGTCGTCTACGATTTCGTCTATGAGCCTCTGATCCACACCCTCGTAGTGTCCGCAAAGAATTACAATATTTTCATGCTCGGACAGCTCTTTAGCCACCGCCTGATCGAAAACTCTGCCGCGTGGTGACATATAGATAACGTGTGGTTTATTCTCCAAGGTTTCTTCTATCGCCTTATAGCAACGATAGATGGGTGGGGCTGCCATAAGCATACCTCTGCCGCCGCCGTAAGGAGTGTCGTCCACACGTCTGTGCTTGTCCTCGGAATAGTCGCGGATGTTATGAGTCCTTACATCAAGCTTACCGCTTTTTCTTGCCCTGCCGATAATGCTCTCGGAAAGAATAAAGTCAACGTGTTCCGGAAACAGAGTCATTATATCAAATCTCATTATTTACTCTCTCATTCCTTCTATTAGTTTAACGTATATTCCCTCGCGTTCGCCGTCAGTTACAACTTCCTTAACGAACTCTGCTACAACGGGAACCATGAACTGGCCTCCTAGAACGTCATCTATTACGTAGACGTCACGACCGCCAGGGGTAATTACATTTGCAAGTGTTCCGTACTTTTCTCCGCTATCGGCATCAATAATATCGAGGCCGAGAATGTCCGCGATAAACACGTCGCCTTCGTCAAGCTTTATGTCGTTTCTGCTGGCGTAGAGAACAGTTCCCTTAAACGGAATAGCGTCGTCAAGAGACTTTAGGTCCTCAAAGGTACAAAGTACCATATTTTTCTGCACGGATGATGCGCGAATCTTCATAGGCACAAATTCACCGTTCGGAGTCTTTCTATACATAACACGCAGCTTGGCGAGCTTTTCGGGAGTGTCACAGTAACATTCCAGCCTTACAGTTCCGCGAACTCCGTGTGTGCTTACCGCCTTACCGCATTCAAGATATTGTTGTTTTGCCATAATTCACCTGATCTTTTTTCTTTTATTATACCACACGGAAAGCGCTTCAACAATAGTCTCCAATAATTTTTCAAAAAAATTGATAAAATCTGGAACTTTTCTATTTCGTTTTGCGTCAAAATAGTGTAAAATATAATTGCAAAAGGAGAAGATATTATGATAAAAAGAGCGCTTACGCTAATTCTTGTAACTGTTTTGCTCACTTCATGTGCTTTTGTACCTAAAGACAAGCTTGAAGCGGAGCCGAATATTCCGGGCAGCCACGGCGAAAAACTTGAAGAAACAGATCCGGCAACAGAAACTCCCGACTGCTCTATAATTGATCCTGTAATTGCTGAAACAGATCCGGTCGAGTCTGATATCTATGAGACTGAACAAGAAGAGCCGCCGAGCCCTGAAACAGACAAGCCTGTTGACAGCCCTGATATTCCTTATCTTTCAGTTCCTGCTGCTGACGATGTTAATGATGCAGTGACTGTCTTCTCCGAGGTAATTTATAAGAACATTATCAGCCACTCAGAGAAGTACGAAAACGTAATCTTTTCTCCGATTTCTGTAATTTATGCTCTGTCCTTAACGGGAAACGGCGCACTTGACGAGACTTACGGCGAGTTTGCCGATCTTTTTGGCGGAATTGGTCCGAAAGAGCTTAACGGATATCTCGGCGATCTTGACAGTCAGCTTTCTTCAACTGAAAAGTCTATCGTTAAGATCGGTAATGCTATTTGGGTGAACGGCGAAAGCGGAGAATCTTCCCTCTCGGATGATTATCTTTTAGTAGCCGACCGATATTATTCTGCAAAGGTTGAAGAGTTACCCTTTGATGAAACTGCAGAAGAGCTGATGAACGAATGGGTCAAGGAAAAGACTAACGGAATGATAGATAAAGCAGTTGAGAATCTTGATCCCGATCTCGTTATGCTCCTCATGAATACTGTGTTGTTTGACGGCAAGTGGTCCGAATCCTTTGAAGAAGAGCGAACTGTGGATGGCATATTCTATAACTATGACGGAACTGAATCTACAGCGTCTTATATGCGTTCCACAGAGATGTATAGCTATATATCACTTGAAGGCGCAGAGGGGATCTATAAATACTACAGTGACGGGTACAAGTTTATAGCTATTCTTCCTGAGGGTGATATAAATGAGTTTATTTCCGGCATGGACATCGGCGAAATTATTAAGAAGTCCGGATACGGTGACACTACGGAAATTAAGCTGTCTCTGCCGAGGTTTGAGTATAAGTCGAGTGTAAACCTCAACGAAATACTTGCGGGCATGGGGCTTAAGCGCGCGTTCTCAGGCGACGCTCAGTTCGGCGGACTGTTCAAGGATGACGGACGAAGCGTATATATCAGCAATGTTTCTCAAAAGGCTAAGATCATCATGAACGAGAGTGGCACAAAAGCAGCTGCTTACACTGAGGTTGAGATGCCTGAATGCGAGTTTAACTATGTTGAGTTGAATTTCAACAGACCTTTCTTCTACATGATAATTGACAAAGACGGCACACCACTTTTCCTTGGAACAATATACACGTTTGCTGAAGAATAAGGAGGATATAATATGGTATATTCAAGATTTATCTCTGCGCTTCTTTCTTTGCTTATGATAATTTTCTCAGCGGGATATGAACTCAAAGAAGAAGCTGTTTTTGATCATGATTACTACATTGAAACGGAGGAATACGTGGACATAATGGATGAATTTGAAGAAACTGAATTAATCGAAACTGCAGAATCCGAAACCGAAGCAGAAGATTACGCCGAAACAGAGCTCGAAAATAATAACACGGAGGATGAAGCAGGCCCTGTGGCGAAACGTGAGCGTATTCCCGACGACGAGCTTGAAGATGTATTTACTAAGTCTGTAGCCGGTTTTTCTGACAGTCTATATGCTGAAATTCTTGCCGACAACACCGATAAGAATAATATTGTTCTCTCTCCCCTCTCCGTTTACTATGCGCTGTCATTGATCTCAAACGGTGCTGACGGGCAGACACTCTCGGAAATTGAGACTGCACTCGGAAGCATTCCCGTTGAACAGCTCAATGAATATTTGCTTGAGCTTACCGACAGACTCACCGCCAGCCAGGAATCTACTGTAGTTGTTGGAAACTCTACTTGGACAAACAGTGACAGATTTACCCTCTCGCAGGAATTTATAGATACTGCCAAAAAGTATTACTATGCGGAGGCAACCTCACTTCCCTTCAACAACACCTCTCTCGGCAGAATAAACGGATGGGTCAACGATAAGACGGACGGAATGATCCCCTCAATTCTGAGCGAACTTGATTCCAAAGCGACAATGGTTCTGATTAACACCATTCTGTTTGACGGAAAGTGGGAGGTTGAGTATAAAGAGCAGCAGATTAGTGACGCGAATTTTTACAATTATGACGGAACGACAACTGAGGCTGAGTTCCTCTACTCTCAGGAGAGCGGCTCTTATTTCACAGTCAAGGGCGGCGTTGGATTTACCAAGAAGTACAAAGACGGTTTCAGATTTACTGCGGTCCTTCCTACAGGCAACATTGATGATTTCATGAACAGTCTTGACATTGGTGCTGTTATCGAGGCCTCCTTTAGCCCTAAGGGAAACGTTAAGGCTTACATTCCGAAGTTTGAGTATGAATACTACGATGATCTCACGGATATGCTCAAAAACATCGGTATCGAGTCCGCAATGACAGATGACGCTGACTTTTATGCTCTATCAGCCGACGGCATGACAAACTCGCGTATCAATTCGGTAATTCAGAAAGCGAAGATTACTCTAACTGAAAAAGGAACAAAGGCTGCAGCGGCAACGGCTGTGATAACCTACGGCACAACTTCGATGACTCCTCAAACTATTCCCGTCATCAGACTTGACAAACCTTTCTTCTATATGATAGTTGATGAAGCGGGCGTTCCGCTGTTCATCGGTACTGTGTACAGCCTCGAATAAGTTTATTGAAAAGTCGAAATGCACCTGACTAAACATCGGGTGCATTTTTTATATTATACTATTGCATTTTAAGATCAAAATTACACTTATAATGAAAATTATACTTGACAGAACGGGAATTTATATGTATCATATTTGATTGTAGCTTGACTAGATGAAAGGAGCTCGAATATGAAGTCGGACTATAAGGATGCATTGCTTATAGAGCTAATGCGATATGTTCAGCTTGAACGGAACGACTGGGATGATTCTAGCGAGTTTGATCTCGCTCTGCAATCTGTTTGGTATCTCCTTAATCCTCTTGAGCTTCCTGACAGAAGCAAGATCGTCACAGATTATCTTGTAGATGAAACAGATGAGTACGGTCCTTACAAAAGCAAGCACAAATTCACATCGCATTCTCATCACAACGAACCGCTGAATCCATCACCGGATGACATTATCGTCTACAACAGTTTTGACGAAAAATTCAGCTCGCATTTCATAACCGACAGATTTAACATCGTCAAGATTGATCCTACCAGACCTTACAGATCCTATTTCAACCTGAAAAAACCTGATAAAGACGGAAAGCTGTCCTTTATTATCGGGGAGGAGGAAAACATATGAATATATACTATTTACTGATTATCCCGATAATTGTCGGTGCTTTCCTGCAGGAATTTTTCAAAAAGAAGTTCCAAAACGAACGAGAAGAGCATAAGAATATGCCGTCTGTAATTCTTTACAGCCTTACGCTTACAAGTGCAAGCTTTATTGCGCTTACAATTCTTTGGGCTTTTAACGGCTTTGAGAATATTATCTATCCGACTACTGTAACAATTGCCTTTGCTTTTGGTGTGCTCTATGTAGTTGCGACTATATATTCCCTGCTTGCGCTGTTCAGCGGACCTTTCGCTCTTACTGCGTTGATTCTTTCTTATTCGCTTATTCTTCCAACTGGATTTGGACTGATCTTCTACTCAGGTGGCAACGCACCGTCTGTATTTGTTATCAGCGGTATTATTTTGATCTTTGTTTCCCTTTTCCTTGTTCGCACAAAGAGCGACAATGCAGGCGTAAAGATCACAGGTAAGTGGATCATCTATTCTGTAATCGCATTTGCGAGCAACGGTACACTAAATATCCTGCAGACAATTCACAATGAAGAAAACGCCAAAAATTCCATTAACGTTGAACCGTATATTTTCATGCTGTGGTCAATGTTCTTTGTTGTAGTCTCATTCGCTATTATCGCACTTATCTATTTCACCAAGAATAAGAATAAAGGTCTGGCGATGCCGAATACATCCTCTCTTCTGAAATTTGGCTGTGCAACAGGTGTCTCCAACACTGTTATGAACGTATTGGTACTTACCGTTAACGGAATTTATGTGCCCGCCTTTATACTCTTCCCCCTTATGTCGGTAGGACAGCTTACACTGATATTCTTTGTATCTGTGCTGTTCTTTAATGAGCGCTATTCCACCTCGCAGTATATTGGATATTTCCTCGGAATGATATCCATCGTTCTTCTTAACATCGGTTAAGCAAAATAACTAAATACCAAAGGAAAACTTGGGAATATTTCTCAAGTTTTTTTATTAAAAATTTTACATAAACCATTGATTACCCGTAAAACCTATGGTATAATAGGGTTGAACAAAAGGAGGTGCTTATTTTATGATGATATCAACAAAAGGTCGCTATGCTCTGCAGGTTATGATAGACATTGCCGAACACTCAGGCGGTCAGTATATTACACTTAAGGATATCGCCACAAGACAGGAGATTTCCGAGAAGTATCTTGAGAGCATCATTCCTACTTTGTCAAGAGCATATCTTCTTGAAGGAGTACGCGGCAAAGGCGGTGGATACAGACTGACCCGCGCACCCAAGGACTACTCTGTAGGCGAAATTTTGAGGCTTGTTGAAGGTCCTCTTGCACCTGTGTCCTGTCTTAAAGGATCCGGTGTTGCTTGCGAAAAATCCCCATTCTGCAAGACTCTTCCCATGTGGACAAAGCTTGACGACATCGTAAACGATTATCTTGACAGTGTTACACTCGCCTCTCTTCTTGAAAACGGAAAATAATATTTCTAACCATAAATTACTCTAACCATTCTAACGAAAGGATTTTTTATGAAAATATATGCTGATAACGCCGCAACGACAGCAATGAGCGAAACGGCTATAAACGCAATGACAAAATGCATGCGCGAAACATACGGTAATCCGTCAAGCCTTCACACAGTCGGACAGATCGCTATGGAAGTGCTCACTGAAGCTCGTGAAGAAGCAGCGGCTCTGCTTGGTTGTCGCGCTGATGAGATAACATTTACCTCCGGTGGCAGTGAGGCTGACACTCAGGCTCTTACATCTGCTGCTATGATCGGGGAAAGAAAGAACAAAAAGCACATCATTTCTACTGCTTTCGAGCATCATGCGGTTCTCCACACCCTTGACATGCTTAAAAAGCGTGGATTTGAAATTACACTTCTGCCAGTTCCGGAAAACGGACTTATCACTCCCGATGCTGTACGAGATGCGATTCGTGAGGACACCTGCCTCGTTTCTGTTATGTTCGCAAACAACGAGATCGGAACTGTTCAGCCTATCCGTGAGATTGGTGCTGTTTGCCGTGAGCGCGGTGTGCTGTTCCATACAGATGCTGTTCAGGCTGTTGGACATCTTCACATAAACGTTGCAGAAGACAATATTGACATGCTTTCCCTGTCTGCACACAAGTTCCACGGACCCAAGGGCGTTGGACTTCTCTATGCAAAGAAAGGAATTCGCCTTACCAACGTGATCTACGGCGGTGCACAGGAGAGAGGCAAGCGTGCTGGTACGGAAAATCTTCCTGCGGTTGTAGGTATGGTTGCTGCTATGAAGGAAGCTTGTGAAGGAATAGATGATGCCGCAAAGATCCTTATTCCCAAGCGCGACAGACTTATTGAAGGTCTTTCTGAAATCTCTCACTCTGTTGTAAACGGTGACAGATTTAATCGTCTGCCCGGTAACGTTCACATGTGCTTTGAAGGCATTGAGGGTGAGTCTCTCCTCCTTCTCCTTGATGACAGAGGAATTGAAGCGTCCTCCGGTTCTGCATGCACTTCCGGTTCACTTGACCCCAGCCACGTGCTCCTTGCAATCGGCAGACCTCATGAAATTGCACACGGCTCTCTTCGTCTCACGATCAACGAAAGCATTACAAATGAAGAGATCGAATATATGATCGAGAACATCAAGGATGTTGTGGCATACCTTCGCAAGATCTCTCCCCTTTGGAACGAAAAAGTAAGCGGCGAGAGAGAATTTATTTTGAAATAAAGAGAGGACATAAATATGGCATTATACAGTGAAAAAGTAATGGATCATTTCAAGAATCCCCGCAACGTTGGCACTATCGAGGATGCAAGCGGTGTTGGTACAGTCGGTAACGCAAAATGCGGCGACATTATGAAGATTTATCTCAAGATCGAAGACAACATTATCGTTGACGTTAAGTTTGAGACATTCGGCTGCGGCAGCGCGATCGCGTCAAGCTCCATGGCAACTGTTATGATCAAGGGTAAGTCTGTTGACGAAGCGCTTGAGCTCTCAAACAAGGCTGTTGCAGAAGCACTTGACGGACTTCCCAAGCACAAGATGCACTGCTCTCTCCTTGCAGAAGAAGCTATCAAGGCTGCTGTGAAGGATTACTACGACAAGAGCGGAATCGAATATGATCACGAGATGTTTGGTGATCTCGGCGAGCACGACGAAGAAGACGAGTAAATTGAATTAGCCGGCTGGTAACACGGTCGGCTTTATTTTATAAATAATTGTATATTTTTCGCTTTTCCACTTGCAAAACAGAAACATTGATGATATAATGTATTCATTAAAATATGCATTTTTGCAAACAAACGCTGTGAGGAAGAGTGTATGACTTCCCCGCTCGTCTCAGAGAGCGCCGATTATTGAGCTGTGAGTCGGTGTGGCGCGCGTGTCATGCTTTCACTTCCGAGTGTGTCGAAAGATACTTATGCGGACAGAGTGATATGTAGTTCTGTACGTTCTGGCGCGTTAAGCCTGTTTTGAGAGCCGTACTTTTTGTGCGGAACTTGGGTGGTACCGCGGCTATTGTCGTCCCTATGATTAATTTCATCGGGGCGTTTTTTATTTCGCTCCGTCACAGCAAAGAAAGGATCAATTATTATGAGAGAGACCCTCGAAAAAATCAAAATTGAAGCTCTCGCTGCGCTGTCAGCTCCTGATGCACAGATCGAAGAGCTTCGCATCAAATACCTTGGTAAAAAGGGTGAGCTTACAGCTGTTCTTCGCGGAATGGGCAAGCTGACTCCCGAAGAAAGACCTGTTATCGGTCAGCTCGCAAATGATGTTCGCGCAGAGATCGAAGCAAAGATCGAAGAGCTTGCATCCTCTGCAAAAGCAAGAGAACTCGAAAACAAGCTGAAGTCTGAAAAGCTCGACGTAACTATTCCCGGCGAGAAGACTGAAATCGGTCACTTCCACCCCCTTGCACTTGTTCAGCGTCAGCTTGAGGATATCTTCCTTGGCATGGGATATTCCATCGTGGACGGTCCCGAAGTTGAACTTGACTACTACAACTTCCAGGCTCTTAACATTCCCAAGGATCACCCTGCAAGAGATACACAGGACACATTCTACATCACAGAGAACATTCTTCTCCGTTCACAGACATCTCCCGTTCAGGCGAGAGTTATGGAAAAGACACAGCCGCCGATCAAAATCATCTCCCCCGGTAGAGTTTATCGTTCCGATGCTGTTGACGCAACACACTCTCCCCTCTTCCACCAGCTTGAAGGTCTTGTAATCGACAAGGGCATTACTATGGGTGACCTTAAGGGTGCTCTTGAAATGTTCGCTAAGCGTATGTTTGGTGAAAATACCCAGATTCGTTTCCGTCCTCACCACTTCCCCTTTACTGAGCCTTCTGCCGAAGTAGACGTTTCTTGCTTCCTTTGCGGCGGTAAGGGTTGTCGTTTCTGTAAGGGCGAGGGCTGGATCGAGATTCTCGGTGCTGGTATGGTTCATCCCAACGTACTTCGCAACTGTGGCATTGATCCCGAGGTTTACAGCGGTTTTGCATTCGGTCTCGGTGTTGAGAGAATCGCTCTTCTTAAGTATCACATTGATGATATGCGCCTGCTCTACGAAAACGACGTGCGTTTCCTCAGTCAGTTCTGATAAATTTGTGGTATAGAGAAAGGATTATTGATTATGCAGCTTTCAATGAAATGGCTGGCTGATTACACAGACGTCAGCGACATAAATATAAAAGATTATTGTGACGGAATGACTATGTCCGGTTCCAAGGTTGAGGGTTATGAAACTCTCGGAGAGGACGTATCCGGCGTAATTTGCGGTAAGATCGTGAAGATCGACCGTCACCCCAATGCAGAAAGACTCGTTATTTGCCAGGTTGACGTTGGCGCAGATGCTCCTATTCAGATCATCACAGCGGCTACCAACGTATTCGAGGGCGCGCTTGTTCCCGTTGCGATCGACGGTGCTCATCTTTGCGGTGACATCAAGATAAAGAAGAGCAAGCTTCGCGGTGAACCCTCTGACGGTATGTTCTGCTCTATTGCTGAACTCGGTCTCACACTTCACGATATGCCCGGTGCTGTTGAGGACGGTATCCTCATTCTCGGTGACGTTGGTCTCGGTGACATTCCCCTTGGTGCGGATATGAAGGAAGCTCTCGGACTTGAGGACAAGGTTGTTGAGTTTGAGATCACATCCAACCGTCCCGACTGTCTCTCCGTTATCGGTCTTGCGAGAGAGTCCGCTGTTACTTTTGGAAAGGAACTCAATGTTCCCACACCCAAAAAGCCTACTCCGGCAAATGACGGCGACAAGATCGAGAATTATCTCTCCGTAAGCATCAAGAATACAGAGAAATGCTATCGTTACTCTGCACGCGTAGTAAAGAACGTTAAGATCGCTCCTTCTCCCCTTTGGCTCAGAATGAAGCTTCGCGCTTCCGGCGTTCGTCCCATCAACAACATCGTTGACATTACCAACTACGTTATGCTTGAGTACGGTCAGCCCATGCACGCATTCGACTACAAGTGCCTTGACGGTTCTGAGATCAACGTAAGAGATGCAGCGGATGGCGAAAAGTTTGTTTCCCTTGACAGCATTGACCACACTCTGGACTCATCCATGCTCGTTATTGCTGACCACAACAAGGCAGTTGCTCTTGCAGGTGTTATGGGTGGCGAAAACAGTGAGATCACTGACAGCACAGCAACAGTAGTATTTGAATCCGCTACATTCCATCCCGGTAACGTTCGCGTTTCTGCAAAGAAGCTTGGCATGAGAACAGAATCCTCTGCAAGATTCGAAAAGGGTCTTGACTCCGAGAACACAATGCCCGCACTTGACAGAGCTTGTGAGCTTGTTGAGCTCCTTGGCGCAGGTGAGATCGTTGACGGTACTATTGATGTTTACCCCGTTAAGAAAGAAAAAGTTGAGCTTCCTCTCGACGCTGACGTTATCAACCGCTTCCTTGGTGTTGATCTTACTCAGGAATATATGGCTGATGTTATGAGAAAGCTTGCTTTCGGTGTTTCTGATGATCTTAAGACTATTACTGTTCCCTCTTTCCGTGACGACGTTCGTTGCATGAATGACGTTGCAGAAGAAGTTCTTCGCATCTACGGTTACGACGAAATTCAGTCTACCATGTCTGCATCTGCAACTCCTACACTTGGTGCGCGTACTGACAGACAGAACTTTGACAATAAGCTTCACGATATGCTCGTTGGTATGGGTATGAACGAAATCGAAACATTCTCCTTCATCAGCCCCTCTTGGTATGACAAGATCAGACTTCCGGCAGACGACAAGAGAAGAAACTGTGTTGTTATCTCCAATCCTCTCGGTGAGGACACATCCGTTATGAGAACGACCACACTTCCCTCCATGCTTGGTGTTCTGGCGTACAACTACAACATGAAGAACACGTCAGTTAAGCTCTTCGATATTTCAAGAGTATATATTCCTGCAAAGGTAGGAGAACTTCCTAATGAGCCCGCAAGACTAACCCTCGGCTTCACAGGCAAGGATGGCTTCTACAAGATGAAGGGCAATATTGAGGCTGTTCTTGAGATCGCAGGTATCACTGACGCTGTGTTCAAGGCTTGCACGACCGAGCCCACGTTCCATCCAGGAAGATGCGCTGAAGTTTATATAGGTGACACAAAGATCGCTCTCTTCGGTGAAGCTCATCCTGAAGTTACTGAAACATACGGTATTGCAGGTGGCGTATATCTTGCGGAGATCGAAACAGACAATCTCTACGACTGCCGCAGAAAAGAGATCACATACACTCAGATTCCCAAGCATCCCGCAGTTGAACGTGACTTCTCATTCGTATGCGATGAGGATGTCGAAGCAGCTTCTATTGCAAATGTTATCAAGTCTGCAAGTAAGCTTGTTGTAAGCGTTGAACTCTTCGATATTTATCGCGGACCTCAGATCGGCGAGGACAAGAAGAGTATGTCCTACGCCGTAATGCTTCGTGCAGCTGACCGTACCCTCACAGATGTTGACGCTGACGGTGCAGTAAGCGCGATACTCTCCTCTCTTGAAGAAAAGCTCGGAATTAAGCTCAGATAAACTAACACAATTTGAAAGGACCTTTGCGATGAAAACTTATCCTATGACTATTGCCGGTGTAAATCGCGCTCTTCCCATTTGTCCTCTTAATGCTAATCTTGCAATCGGTGCATTCGTCATCTTTGGTGATCCGGAGCTTACTACAGCATCCGCTGAAGCGCTTCTCAAAATTGCACCCGAATATGATTACATCATTACTGCAGAAGCAAAAGGTATTCCCCTTGCTCATGAGATGGCTCGTCTTGCAGGCAATCAGAAGTATATGGTTGCTAGAAAGAAGCAGAAGGCGTACATGAGCGGTGTGTTCGAGGTTAAGGTTCACTCCATCACCACAGCCGGTGAGCAGAGTCTTTTCCTTGATCAAGCTGACGCTGAATTGATGAAAGGCTCAAAAATACTCATTGTTGATGACGTTATCTCCACTGGAGAGTCTCTGTGGGCAGTTGAGCAGCTTGTTAACGCAGCAGGTGGTATCATTGTCGGTAAGATGGCAATTCTCGCCGAAGGTGATGCACAGTTAAGAGACGATATAATTTACCTTGAAAAGCTCCCGTTATTCACACCCGACGGAGTGATTCTTGAGGGTACACTTCACTAAACTAATTAACACCGCGTGATATACCTCATGCGGTGTTTCCTTTATTTCCGTCTTTCCGAATCGCTCTAATCCTTGACAAACTTTTGTGCTTGATATATAATTAATTCAGATAGTATCTAAGATTATAGGACGGTGAGATAAACAGAAACATGAATGCTCAAAAGAACAATTTTATGTTTATCTCTGAGAAAAGAGAGGACGTAACCGGGCTTTTCCGTCTTACCTGCCGTGATGCTATCTCATCGGATTCATCAGGTATCATTGACCCGTATGATGCCGAGAGCATTGTTAAGATCTATACTGAATGTATAGATGGAGACTGCTCACCTTGCGTTGAACTTGCGGTTTTCTGCTCTGAATATGCTAAGATTTACAGTTATTCACCGCTTGATCTTATTGATAAGAGCGAATATGAAGCCTCTCAGCAGCAAATTGCACAGATTGCATATCTCAGAAATGCCTTTGCAGATAAAGCGTACAGAAAGGCGGCTGCGTTATTTGATAAGGTATCTGCGGTATATCTCCCCGGTTTCAGAGAAGTCTGCGAAGAGGTATATTACGGCCGCTCAACCTATGCCCTGTTACCCATATTCAGCTCAAATGACGGGCAGCTTTCCTCTTTTCGACAGCTTATATCTAAATATGACCTGAACATAATTTTTGCTGTTGATGTTAAGCTGAGCGATGAAGGATTCATGCGATATGCGCTTTTGCGAAAAGGACTGCGTGATGCAAACTGCTGCGGCAAGATAAACTATTTGGATATTTCCGTTGTTGCCGAAAACGATTTCAGACTTGGAGAATTTCTTTCTTCTTGTGAGTATCTTGGAGCATCTGTGACGAGTGTTAATGCATATCCGCGTGAATATTCCGAAAACAGTTCACTTGTATATATCACGTTTGATATATCTCAGGCTGAATTTGGTGCGTTGTGCCTCTTTCTTGAAGTGTCACACATCAGATATACTCCCATAGGCGCTTATAATATTAAATAAAATTTCAAATACAGAAAGGATCGTAAACTATGCAGGATTTTAAGGTTAGATATCAGCATTGGCTTGACTCAGATAAAATTGATGAGGCTACAAAAGCTGAGCTTATTGCAATTAAGGACAATGATGAGGAAATTGAATTCCGTTTTGGCTCTTATATGGAATTTGGCACAGGCGGCCTCAGATCCAAGATGGGTGCAGGATGCGGAATGATGAACATCTACACCGTTGCACAGGCCACAGAGGGTCTTGCACGTGCTCTTGAGGAAATCGGCCAGGAAGCCAAGGACAAGGGTGTTATCATCGGTTGCGACAGCAGAAACAACTCTCCCCTATTCCAAAGAAGATGTGCTGAGGTTCTCACAGCTCATGGAATTAAAGTGTATCTTTTTGAGTCTCTTCGTCCTACTCCCATGCTTTCTGCCGGTGTAAGATACTTTGGATGTGCCGCGGGTATTAACATTACCGCTTCTCACAATCCCGCAGAGTACAACGGATATAAGCTCTACTGGAATGACGGCGCTCAACCCACCTCTGAAATTGCGGATCATGTAGCTCATCTTATTCACACAACTGATATTTTCGAAGGTGTTCCCTCACGTGAGATGGCAAAAGACGAGCTTATCACGATAGTTGGCAAGGAATTTGACGAAATATTTATGGATAAGGTACTCTGCGAGCAGGTTTACCCCGATGTTATCGCAAAGGCTGCTGACAATCTTCAGGTAGTATATACCCCTCTTTGCGGAGCAGGATATAAAATCGTACCCGAAGTTCTTAAGAGAATTGGTATCAAGCATCTTTACACCGTTGACTGCCAGATGACACCCAACGGTAACTTCCCAGGACTCGCAAAGCCCAACCCCGAATATCCTGCGGCTTTTGCTGAGGGTATCAAAGTTGCTACCGAAGTTAACTCCGATATTATCATCGCAAATGACCCGGACTGCGACAGAATCGGTATCATGGCTCGCGACAATAACGGTGAGTTTAAGTGTGTTACCGGTAACCAGATGGGCTCTCTTCTCCTTGACTATATCTTCACCGCACTTGAAGAACAAGGCAAGATGCCTGTTGACGCATATGCAATCAAGACTATCGTTTCCAGCGAAATGCCTACCGCTATTTGCAAGAAGCATAATGTTGCGCTTCACAACGTTCTTACAGGATTTAAGTTCATTGCTGAGGTTGTCGGCGAGCATGAGGAAAAGGGCGAAGGAACATTTATGCTCGGCTTCGAGGAAAGCTATGGCTACATGAAGGGCCCGTATTCCCGCGATAAGGATGGAGTTGTTGCCGCAATGCTTATTTGCGAAATGGCTGCCTACTATTCCCTTCGCGGCATGACAATGATAGATGCTGTTGAGTCACTTTACGGCAAATACGGATACTACATGGAAAACTCTGCCGAGATCTATATGGAAGGTCTTGACGGTAAAGAGAAGATAGCTGCTCTCATGGAAGCTCTCCGCGCTACTGAGCCTAAGGAAATTGCAGGCAGTCGTGTCATCAACATTCGTGACTATCGCGCTCAGACATCCAAAGATACGCTCACAGGCGATGTTGTGCCCACAGGTCTGCCAAAGTCTAACGTAATGTATTTCCTCGCCGAAAACGGATGCGTTGTTGTTGCACGTCCCTCGGGCACTGAGCCTAAGATCAAGTTCTACATTCTCGCAAACGGCAAGGATGAGGAATCTGCTGTGGCAAATACCAAGGCTTGTACAAATGCACTTGAAGATATGCTTGGACTCGCGCACGGATCTCTTAAGAAGTAAACTCAATCGAAAAGACAAACCGCAGAGGTAATTCCCTGCGGTTTTTTGTTGTGTATATTATTGAGCAGTAATATTTCCGGAAAGATCTCCGACGTAGAGCGTATAACTTTCGCCGGATATTATTTTCGGGTCTGAGAGAATTACTATTGAGAAGTCAAGTTCAGGGGTATACTCGATAACTGTATTTCCTGCCGAATCAACAAGAATGATCTTAGCACCTGCCTGCTGATTGCCAACGCTTACTGCAATAACTCCTTGCATTGAGCTACTAAACGTCTGAGCCATCATGGAGCCGCCTGAGCCGATGAATGTGCCACCGGTGATAACACCCGTCTTATCATAGTCCAACACCGTAGTATCACCTGAGGAGGGTCCACACACCATCGTATATCCGCCGCTGATTTCAAGCGTTCCGTTTGCATCAATTCCGTCACCGGATGCGTTAATATAGAGATTTCCGCCTGATATAGTGACACTTCCGTTTGAATTTCTACCACCATGCATGCCGCCGAATCTATCTCCGCCACGATCACCGCCGTAGCCACTTTCATCCGTACCACCGGCTGCGTTGATTCCGTCGTCTGTTGCAGTCAGTGAGATGTTACCACTTGATACTTTAACATGCAGAGCTTCAAGTCCCTCATAGCAATTATTTATGATAATCTCAGTGTTCGATAATGAAAGTGTGTCATCGGCGTGGAATCCGTCGTCACCACTTGATATTTCAAATTTGCCGCCACTTATCTCGATTGACGCGTTAGAATGAACTGCATCGTCGGCTGAATCAATAATAAACGTGCCGCCGCTGACTGTCATATTTCCACTCGACTTGATTCCCTTCGCACTTATGTCGCTATCTGATGTTTGCTGGTTTCTGTTGTTATTGCCTCCCTGTCCACCGGGTCTGCCACCTATACCAAATCCGCCGGAAGAGTGTTGTTTACCGTTTTCGTGCCCTCCGCCCGTCAGCAAAGTAAAGTTGCCGCCTTTGATATTCACCGTACCGCTTGCGCTTATGCCGTCGCCGTCCGAGGAAATGCTAATATTTCCGCTACTTATGATAATGTTTCCAAGAGATGTGTCATTGTTATTCTCTACATGTATGCCGTCTTTGCCTGATGTAATGTTGAGAGTGCAGCCACTCACGGTTATATTGTCATTTACATCAAGTCCATGGTCTGAAACGACGCAATAGTGATAACCACCGTCTAACACAAGTGTATCCTTGGCAACTATACCGTTTCCGCTCGGAGAATTCAAATAGAGCCGTGCATTAGTTGCCTTAACTTGAAGGTCAACCTTTGAAAACAGTACACCGTCTATATTATTGTCATCGCTCTGCACAAATTTACCGCCATTTGTAAGGGTTAACGACGAGTTCTCGAGGATGGTAAGATTCACCATATCTGCTTTGAGCAAATATAGTGGCGCAGAGGTTGATGAGGTGATCTTAGTTGTGCCGAAAGTTATGTTAACGACATCATTCTTACCGGCATTAACTACGATCTTGCCATCTGTCAGTTCCCCGATTATAAAGTAACTTCCCGCTTTAGATATAACAACGGTTGTTCCGTTAACTGTGACTCCCTTTGACTTTGTGTAAACCTTGTTACTGTCTAAGAAAATTAACTCGCCATACTCGGTGCTGTAATTTAGCTTGGACGGGTCAACTGGGATCTCATCGCTTGGCGCATCTGTCTCAGGAGCGAGAATTTCGACGTTTGTAGGAACATCAGATTCCACGATTGATTCTTCGGTGTCTGTAGACTCTGAATTGATAGGACTATTACCATGATTGTCTACATTATTTTCAGTTTCAACATCTGCAGGATGATCCACTGCATTACCCGTATCAGTAACGTGATGATTGCTGCAATCATTGCATCCTACTGTAAGTAAAACAAATATTAGTGAAGTTATTAATGGTATTATTATTCGTTTCATATTATAACTCTGATATATCAGTTTCCTGCTTCGATACGCTTATCTCAAGATTACCGTTGCGACATCTGATCTTGTCGATCATTTCCTTTTCGTTTGCATTATCACGAAGAATGATATTATATGTAAGGCGGAAAAGGCTACCCATGTTTGTCGTTTTCACTCTTATAAGCTCTGCGGAACGTGTATATTCCTTGAAAATATCAGTAAAGACATCGGAGTAGTCGAGATCTTCGGGAATAGTGATATTAACCGTTTTGTAGATTCTGTCGTTACGCTTTGTGCCGAGGCTGAATGAGTTGTAAATTATGAAGATAACAGTCAGCACAAGGGCAAACAAGACTGCATAAGCGAGGTAACCCATACCCGAGATGAGTCCTGCCCCCATTGACAGAAATAGCATGCATATCTCTTTAGCAGTACCGGGAACTGAGCGGAATCTTACAAGGCTGAATGCGCCTGCTACGGCAACACCTGTTCCCACGTTGCCGTTGACCATCATTATTACTACACAAACTACTGCAGGAAGCAAGGCGAGTGTTACCACAAAGCTTTTGGTGTAGCGAGTTCTGAACATATATCCGAGAGCGAGAATTATTCCGACCGCAAGCGAGACTGCAATGCACATGAGGAAGTCTTTTACACTGATTACGGTTGAGTATTCTGTGTCGAATAATCCTTTGAAAAGCTTTTCGAAAGTTGTTGTAGTTTCAGGCATTTTATCTTGCCTCCCATATTGAAGAATAAATTAGTTTTTCGTATGCTTTGCCATACTTCGAGAACGATGTTTTATAGATATGCTCACGAGATAGAATATCAGCCATCCATAGAGGAATTCCTCCGGCAGTCTTAATTTCCATAAGCACTGTGCCCGTAGGCATCATATCAATTCCGTCTGGGTCTTCCTCAAGAGTCAGTTTATCAACTCGAGCAAGAATATTTTCGTCAAACGTTAATCGAAAGTCACCGCCATCTATAGAATAATACGCTTCTCTTTCATATGAAAGAAATACAGTTGGACGGAGATTTCCATAATAAGATATGAAATAGTCGATCTCGCGTGTGATTTGTGTTTCATCAATATCACGCTGTCCGCCAATGATCCATTTGACAGCCTGAGCTTCTGTCATTGCCACTCGTCGTTTATATACCACTGATTTGTACTTTTTCTTCAGTTCAACAAAAACCGTACTGTTTGGTTGTGCCTTCGAATAGCTTCTGATTCGTAGCTTTTCCTTGTAAACCGGTTTCTCAATAGACCGTCTGATGAGTCTGTAGTTGTCTGTGTCAAAGTACAGGTTTCTGATGGTGGTTCTTCCGTACTTGTCAAGCGCCATATAAGGAGAGATTTCGTTCTTTACGCGCATTGCTTGATCAGCCGATAATAGATATTTCAGCTCATAACGCTCAAAAATATTTTGATATATCGTAGAAATCACCTCCTCCATGATATAATATTATATCAAATTTTGTATTGGTTTATCAACCGTTTTGTGACAATTGTTTGAAAAATTGCGAATAATGATATGTTTTAGCAAAACATATGGAATATCTTGCAATTATGCGATAAATATGATATATTTATTGCTACACAAGTACATTGTATTCATCTTTGATATAATATACTTGTATTGCAGAAATTGATGATTTGCATATTTTGCTACGTTTCTGTCATAGTGCGTTTTTTATTGAGAGGACAATTTATCATGAAAAAGATACTAATGTGGATATTAACCTCACTATGTTTTGTATGCGCTCTTGTGCTTCTGCCGAGTTATTCGAGCATACTGTTGTGTTTAGCTTCACTTCTGCTTCTTCCAATTACGATATTTCAGAGCTTCTTTCTAAAATTATTCAAGAAAAAGTGGATAAAGCCCACGATCGCAGCAACACTTGCCGTTTCAGCAGTTGGACTATTTCCCATTCTTTCTGACAAGACTGATTTCGAGATACACTATATTGATGTAGGTCAAGCAGATGCGGCACTTGTTATTTGCGACGGAGAAACGATGTTAATTGACGGTGGCAATGTTGCAGATTCGGGACTAATATACACTTATCTCAAAGACAGAGGGATAGATCACCTTGATTATATAGTCGCTACCCATGCTCATGAGGACCACGTTGGCGGACTTGCGGGAGCTTTGAACTATGCTACTGTTGGTACAGTATATTGCCCTGTTACATCATATGACAGTGACGCGTTTGAAGACTTCATTAAATTCGTTGAATGGAGAAATGCTCAAATCACCGTGCCGACAGTTGGTGACACCTTTAATCTAGGTGACGCTGAAGTTTCAATTATTGGTGTTAACGCATCAAACGATACAAATGATTCATCTATTATTCTGCGCATAACATTCGGTGAGACATCTTTCCTGTTTACCGGTGATGCCGAGCGTTCTGCAGAAAATACTGTCATACAAAGCGGATCCACCCTTGAAAGTACCGTACTAAAAGTTGGACACCACGGCTCTGATTCATCAACATCATATATATTTCTCAGAGAAGTCATGCCTCAATATGCTGTGATTTCGGTAGGAGATGGCAACGATTACGGTCATCCCACAGAAGAAGTGCTGAGTAGACTCCGCGATGCAGGTGTTATTGTCTACAGAACAGATATGCAAGGAACCGTGGTGTGCAAAAGCGACGGAAAAGAAGTAACGTTTGAGGTATATAAAAATGCTGACGCTGCCACGCTTCGAGAAGTGGGTATAGCAAATAGAATTGAGATTGCCGAGACAGACGCACATGAGTCGGAATCGGTAGAATCTATATCACAAGAAACCGAAAATACAAAACTACCTGATAGCATGTCACCAACATACATACTCAATATTAATCCAAGTTCAAAGAGATTCCATAAGCCCTCTTGCGACAGTGTTAATCAAATAAAAGAAGAAAACAAAGAAGAGTTTTTCGGCACTCGAGACGAAGCGATTGCTCTTGGATACATACCTTGCGGAAGTTGCAAACCATAAAAAAGGACTCTTTACGAGTCCTTTTAGTTTTGTTTGTCTTATTCATCAACTTCCTTGCCGAAGTTTACGTCGCCGAAGTCTTCAACTCCGTACAGAGTCTTTGCAATGAACTTTGCAATGTTTGTGTTATCTATAGTCTTTCCGGTTGCAAGATCAGCAAGACCCTCGAAACCGAGGCAGAAAAGCGGAACAGAAGTGTTTGTATGAGTACCCCTGGGCATGTACCAGCCCTCCATGGACTTGGAAACGCCACCTGTTTCGTGGTCTGCTGTAACGATCACGAATACGTCACCGCGAATTACAGCAAATACAGAGCAATATGCGATGCACTCGTTAAATCTAACAACCTTGTCAGGCATATCTTCCATATCTCTTGCATGTGATTCCTTATCGATGTAAGCTTCTTCGATCATAATGAAGAATCTGCTGTCATCCTTGGAGATGATTGAGAGAGCTTCTCTTGCTTCATTTGTCAGACCGTCACCGTATTCATCATCAGATGTACCGTAGCAGTACTCAACAAGTCCTTCGCTCATAAGAGCATCAATTGCATCCTGAATGATCTCGCCGTCGTTACGGTCGTTATGATGAACAAGGAATGCGGAAGGTGTTGCCCCTGTGATATGGTCTGTTGTAAGAACTGCGGTCTTAACACCCTTTTCGTATGCAAGTTCACGGAGGTTCTTGACCTCATTAAGTTCGTGGTCGAGACCAAGATAGCTGTTAATTGTCTTGTAACCGGTGGCAAGAGCTGTACCTGCGGCAGCACTGTCGGTATATTCTTCCTCACGGAGGGGATCAACGGAGTAAGAGAAAGTCTTAACTCTGGAGAAATAAGGGAATGTTTCAGCGAAGAATACGGGCATCTGTTCTGCTCTGAGTTCCTTTGTAGCTTCAATGTGCTTCATACCCATACCGTCACCAATCATATAGATCACGGATGTGGGAGTTTCCCATACGTATGTGGAGATCTCAGCCTCTTCGGGAAGATTTGTGATGTTAACATCAAGCTCACCGTCCGCAGGAACCATATATTCGTTAACAAACGCATATACACCGCCTGCGATCATGAAGGAAGAACCAAGCATTACAACCTTCTTGCCGTCCTGGCAGATAATGTACTCGTTTTCACCAAGCACAACTGTATCATCAATGCTGATCTTACGATTTGTGTCACCGATCAGGATCTCATATTCTGTAGCAGCATCAGCGTCGGACTTGACATCTACGGTAATGCCGAGATTTGCAAGATAATCAGCAAATGCAAGAGCTGTGGAATAATGAAGAAGATCTGCTTCTGCAGGATAAACGATATCATACTCATCAATAGAAATACCGTCGATGTAGAGATCGAAAACATTGTCTCCGTTATCGCCTACAACTTCATCTTCAACGCGAGTTCTGTCGAACATTCCGCGAATAAGACGTACAAGATTAAACTTATGATTGAATGTGTTTGCTGTTGCTGCCGAAACAGTGAGGATCATACTGAAGCTCATGCACAGCACCAGCACAAGTGCTATAATTTTTTTCATGGGTTCCTCCAAAAGAAAATTTTTGATGAGAGTATTATATTCCTATTTGTCTGAAAAGTCAAGTATTTTGGCAGAAATTAATATATTTTCATGTGAAAATATATATAGAATTTTCTTAATACGGTTAAGATTTATGCAATTACACCAATTCGGCAACAAAAAAGACCTGCATATCATCAGCAAGTCTTTTATGTAAATATTGATTTACCCTCTTATAGCCAAATAATCAAGTAAAGCATCCAAAAAAACACCAAAATTTAGTCCGATCAGACCGACATCTATCCAAAATGCAAGGCCAAGGGTTCTGATATCTTCAAAGTAGCACTTGAAAGCAAGGCTTGCAGATACAACGATATTCTCGGAAAACTCCTTAAGTCTTGACTTCATTGCAAGATAATCTTCTGTGAAGGTATTGGCTAACCAGCACGAGATGTGATACATTACCCCGATGCCGAAGCCTAAAGTTTTAGCAGATGCCCAGTTAAGCTCAGTAGTGTACTGCGGTTGCCAACGAGCAATCACCACATAGAAGATTGCGGTCATGACAATGGACGGTAGCAGCATCATCGGAATGAACATCCATATGCCGTCATAAGGGGATTTCTTGGATTTAATACCCATATATCAATTAAAAGAATAATCCTTTCTTAATTCCGATCATTTTTCGAACGGTGTTCCCATTCTTATATCCGTTAATTTCAGCAATTTTTAAGCATTGCTTTGCTTCTTCCTTGCGACCTTGCATTCCAATTGCAATTGCCAGATTAGAGTGTGCAACGGCATAATCATCATTTGTATATGCAAGTCTATTCTTATTCATCATTTCAACAGCTGTCTTGCATATGGGCTCTGCCACATCATACTGTTTAGTAACAATGTAAACAGCACCGATATTTGTGAAGATTGCCGCATTATTGGGGTTGACTCTTTTAGCTTCCTCGTAGCATCTAATTGCTTCAGAATGCAGAGAGTTTCTTCGATAAGCCCGTCCGAGTTTAACCCAGAAAGTAGAGTTATCATGGGCTCTGTCAGTTATCTCCAACAAGCATTGAAGTTCTTCCCAATATTTTTCCCGTACTTCAAACTCTGCAGCCTTCCTAAACACTTTAAGAATCTCAATTTCAGTTATCTTGGTGTTTGAAATCTCATTATCGTTACTTAAATGGTATTCAGAGCCACAGTATTCACAAACGAAGTGACTTGGAGTAAATTGTTTACAGACCGCTCCACAAGATTCACATTTATTAGTAAATTTTTTGTGAGTCTGCTGATTTACTATAACAACTCTCTCTCCACAAAAACTGCAAAACGAATCATTCTCGTTGATGCTTTTGCCACACTTCTTGCAAAACATAATAATGTCTCCAATATAATATTAATTAATCTATATCGTACAATCCAAAATCAGTCGATAGTCTTCATTGTGGGGAAAAGGAGCACGTCACGGATCGCAGCAGAGTCTGTAAGCAGCATGCACATACGGTCGATACCGTATCCGATACCGCCTGTCGGAGGCATACCGATCTCAAGTGCGTTGAGGAAGTCTTCGTCTGTATGGTTAGCTTCATCGTCACCTGCTGCAAACTGCTCTTCCTGTGCCTTGAAGCGTTCTCTCTGGTCGATGGGGTCATTAAGCTCGGAGTATGCGTTAGCCATTTCCCAACCGTTCATGAAGAACTCAAAGCGTTCAACATAGTCCGGATTATCAGGCTTTCTCTTTGTGAGAGGAGAAATTTCAACGGGGTGATCCATTACGAATGTAGGCTGGACCAGATGCTCTTCAACATATGCTTCGAAGAACAGATTGAGAATGTCACCCTTCTTGTGGCGCTCTTCATACTCAACGTGATGCTCGTCAGCAACCTTGCGCGCTTCTTCAAGAGTCTTGATCTCGTTAAAGTCAACGCCGGAATACTTCTTAACAGCGTCAAGCATTGTAATTCTCTCAAAGGGCTTGCCAAGATCCATTTCTACACCGTTGTAAACGATGGTGGTTGTGCCGAGAACTTCTTTGGCAACATAGCGATACATATTTTCGGTAAGATCCATCATGCCGTGGTAGTCAGTGTACGCCTGGTAGAGCTCCATGAGTGTAAATTCGGGATTATGACGTGTATCAAGACCCTCATTTCGGAAAACTCTGCCGATTTCATATACTCTTTCAAGACCGCCAACAATAAGACGCTTGAGATAGAGTTCAAGAGAAATGCGGAGCTTGAAGTCTTCATCAAGTGCGTTAAAATGAGTTTCAAAGGGTCTTGCTGCAGCACCGCCTGCATTGGAAACAAGCATAGGTGTTTCAACTTCCATGAATCCCTGTGCGTCGAGGAAACGGCGAATGGTGCTGATGATCTTTGAACGCTTGATAAATGTATCCTTGCTTTCAGGGTTTGTGATAAGGTCTACATAACGCTGACGGTAACGCTGGTCAACGTTTGTGAGACCGTGGAACTTCTCGGGAAGAGGCTGGAGACCCTTTGTGAGAAGTGTGATCTCAGTGGCGTGGATGGATGTCTCGCCTGTCTTTGTCTTGAACACTGTTCCCTTCACGCCGATGATGTCGCCAACGTCGTCCTTCTTGAAGGCTGCGTAATGTTCTTCACCGAGTGAATCGCGTGCAACGTACACCTGGATAGTGCCCTTGAGATCCTGCACGTGGCAGAAGGAAGCCTTACCCATAATTCTCTTGGACATCATACGACCTGCTACGCTAACCTCAGCTCCCTCAAGTTCATCGTAGTTATCCTTGATGTCTGTGCTGTGATGTGTAACGTCATACTTTGTTATCTGGAAAGGATCCTGTCCTGCCTCCTGAAGTGTCTTCAGCTTTTCACGGCGCACACGAACAAGGTCATTAAAATTTTCTTCGTTATTTACCTGGATGTTTACGTTATTGTCTGCCATTTTGTTTATCCTGTAGTCCTTTCGTATCAGTTGAGTGCCTTTGTACGGCTTACAGCAAGAATCTTGAACTTAAGTTCGCCATTGGGAGTAACCGCTGTAACTTCGTCACCTACAGTTTTGCCGATAATTGCAGCGCCGATAGGGCTTCTGTCGGAAATCTTGCCGTTAACCGGATCTGCTTCGTTAGTGCCGACTACAGAGTACTCGATCTCTTCTTCGAAATCAAAATCATAGAGCTTTACTGTAGAACCAAGGTTAACAACGTCATCCTTGATCTCGCTTTCGCTGATGATCTCGGCGTTCTTGATAAGCTCTTCAAGTTCAGCAATTCGTGCAGCTACCTGACCCTGCTCATCCTTCGCTGCGTCAAGTTCGCTGTTCTCGGAAAAGTCGCCGAGAGATCGAGCGTACGCAAGGTTCTTTTTAACCTCTTCGGTCTTCTCACCCTTAAGATATGTGATTTCATCCACAAGAGCCTGATAGCCCTCGGTAGTATACTTGGTTGTGTTTTTGTTTTCCATTGCCGGAAACCTCGCTTTATATTTGATAATAAATTTACTTGTCAAAAGTAGCTGCAGCTGCCCTGAGCTGATTGTCTTCTTCGTCTGTAATCTTATAGATGTTCTTCTCAAGTAATGCTTCGTCAAGTTCGACTACAACGTCCGGAACTATACCGATACCGTGGTAATTATCGGAGAACGGCGGATTATACATTCTGTATGTGATAGTTACCGCGCTTCCGTCATAAAGCTTGCCTGTGAGAAGGTTGGAATACAGCGGAATGGTAGTCTGCATACATCCCTTACCATAGGTCGTCGTACCAACTATAGTTGCCTTCTCATAGTCTCTTACTGTTGAAGTGAAAAGCTCTGCGGCAGAAGCTGTGCTTCCGTTGACGAGAACTGTCATAGGCATATTAAGTTCGTGACCGTCGTCAGCGTATTCCGCATCAACTTCATTACCGTTACCGTCAATGATGTGGATGATAGGTCCACCGTCGGGAACGATATAGTCGAGAATTGTGCAAATTGACTGCAGTTCTCCGCCGGGATTGTATCTCAGGTCAACGATAAGCTTATCGCATCCGCTGTTCTGAAGCTCCTCTACAGCAGCAATAAACTGCTCGGGAGTCTTCGCATCAAAGCTTGTGATCTTGATTACACCAATAGTATTATCGAGATCGTAAACATGTGACATTACAGTGACTTCAATGATTTTTTGACGAATAATTCTGAATTCAACCTCTTCGGTATAATTCTTGCCGCGGAGTACTGTAAATACCGCCTCTGTGCCAATCTCGCCTCTTAGCTTATTGATGGTCGGATAATAGCCAAGCTCTGATGCAAGTTCACGATCCTCACCAACTGTGTAGATAAGGTCACCGGGTTGAACACCTGCCTCAAGTGCGGGAGAATCCGGAACAACTGAAAGTATCTCGAGCGTCTCATATTCTGTGTTATATATTACGTTAACACCGATACCAACAAGCTCCGCGTTGTAGTCGCTCATGAAAGCTTCAAAATCTGCAGCGTTGTAATAAGCTCCGAAAGCATCTCCGGTTCCCTCGACGTATCCTGCGATAATACCGTCAAGGAGTGCTTCATCGTCAAGATCCCCAATATAGTACGCACGGAAATATGCGTCAACTATAGTAAGCTTCTCAACTACTTTGTCCATGAACTCAGAACGGTTTGATGATGATTCGGTATTATTTGGTTTATCTACAGGCGGATCGGTTTCAGGAGCTTCAGTTTCAGGCTCCGCAGTTTCATTGATTTCGGTTTCGTCTCCACCTAAGTTTTCGTTAAGAAATGCTTTGTCGTCTTCGTTTCGCATAGCAAGGAATGTTGCCATGAATGTTGCAAGACAGCAAAGTAGCGTAACTGCAACAAGAGTTACTATTGAAATTCTTTTTTGCATGATAGCCTCTGATTTTTGCAATAATTATGATACCTATTATATGCTATTCACATCGAAATTAAAGTCGAAATGTGTAACTATATAAACAATATTTTACGGGAATACAAGGTAATTTCTCGGATTCTGTACCTGACCGTTGATACGATACTCAAAGTGCAGGTGATAACCGGAAGTGTTACCTGTCAGACCGCAATAGCCGAGAAGCTGACCCGCCTGAACATAGTCACCAACAGCGACAGCATTACTTGACATGTGTGCGTAAAGCGTTGAAATACCGCCGCCATGGTCAACAACCACGTAGTTGCCATAGCTGTAGTGGAATGTGCTCACGATTACCGTACCAGCGTTGTATGACAGTATCTTTGTTCCGTTTGCGCAGGCAAGGTCGATACCGTAATGGTAATTCTGAGTGCCCCAAAGGTTACGCCAGCCCTGTTCAGAAGATACGTAGTAATACACACCAGGTTCAAGAGGCCATCCGCCGTTACCGCCGACATACTGAGACTGACTCTTTCTCTGAAGCTCTGCAAGGTATTCTTCAAGCTTCTTGTTAAGTTCATCGTCAAGTTTCTGATAGTATTCGTAGTTAGCCTGTGCCGCGCTTTCGTTGTTCTTGAGATAGTCGATAAAGTCAAGCTTTTCCTGGTAAATCGCCTGATTGTCTTTGATAACCTTCTCATATTCAGCAACACGGAGCATCTGTGTCTTCTCCGCTTCATCAAGCTTTGCCTTTACAATCTCAAGCTGTTCTCTGTTTTCTTTAAGATCAGCAATTACCTTCTTATCATAATCGAGAATTGCATTAACTCTGTCAAGTCTCGTAAGGAAATCCACAAGATCCTCTGCCTGGAATACAAGCTCTATGTAATCAACGTCCTGCTCCATATAATTATGAGCCATTCTCTCGAGGAATGCCGCTTCCTGAGCTTCGATCTTCGCCTCTGTATCAGCAATACTTGCCTTTGCTTCTTCTATCTGCAATGTAAGGCTGTTGAGCTGCTGCTCTGCGAGGGCCTTAAGTTCATCATTATATTTAATGAGCTCGTCAATTGCACCAATCTCAACCCAGGTAGCGCTCTGCTGATTTCTGATATCGTTCAGCTTCTGTTTAGCTTGCTCGATCTGCCATGCAACATTGGCGATCTGCTCTTCGTATGATTTTACGGTGGCGTCAGTCAACTCTGCGTTTGTTATGATTGCCATAGCTCCGAAAACAAAGCTGAGACAAAACAGAGCGATCATTAAGCTGATTATTTTAATTCTCACCGTTATCCTCCTGTTGTAATTAATTCCATCCTTTACGGAAATACGAGATAATCTCTCGGGTTTTGTACTTTACCATTGATTCTGTACTCAAAATGCAAGTGATAACCTTGCGTATTACCCGTTAATCCACAGTAACCTATAAGCTGACCGGCTTGAACATAATCTCCAACCTTTACCTCGTTACTGCTCATATGGGCATACAGAGTTGAGATTCCTCCGCCGTGGTCGATAACCACATAGTTTCCATAGCTCCAATGGCTTGTGCTTATAGCAACTGTTCCTGCGTTATAGGCAAGAATCGGTGTTCCGTTGTAGCAGGCTATGTCAATTCCGAGATGATAGTCATAGGCACCGTTGAGGGTTCTGGCTCCCTGCTCAGACGATATATGGTAATATGCTCCCGGTTCAAGAGGCCACCCGCCCGTTCCGCCTACATACTGAGACTGACTCTTTCTCTGGAGCTCTGCAAGATATTCTTCAAGCTCACGGTTTAACTGCTCGTCGAGCTGTTTATAGTAATTATATACCTCGTTTGCTTTTGTTTCGTCATTATTGAGCGATGTAATAAACGCAAGCTTCTCTTCAGCAAGTGAGTTGCTGTCTTTAATTACCTGCTCGTATTCGGCGATCCTTTGCTTCTGCGTCTCCTCAGCCAGGGCAAGTCTCTGATTCTGTATTTCAAGCTGTTCCCTGTTGCTGTTAAGCTCAGCTATAAGCTGTTTGTCATATTCGGCTATCGCTTTGATTTGTTCTATCCTACTGAACAGATCGCGCAAGCTTTTTGAGCCGAATATCAACTCGAGAATGTCGATATCGCTCTCCATGTAGTTGTGAGCCATTCGTTCGAGTCTTGCGGCTTCTTGTATTTCGATCTTTGCTTCAAGCTCTGATATTGCAGCTTTGGTGTCATTTATCTGACTCTCAACCCTCTCAAGCTGCTGTTCTGCGAGGGCCTTAAGCTCATTCTGCGCCGCGATGATCTCATCTATCTTGGCAATTTCTTCCCAAGCATTGGCTCGTCTGTTGCGAATATCAGTTAATTCATTAAGAGCCGAATTTATCCTGTTGTTCGCTTCTTCAATCTGCTTCTCTAAAGATCTTACAGTGGCGTCAGTTAATTCTGCAGTTACACCCATGGAAGATGTAAATATCAATATTATTACAGCAAGAAACAATGCTGTAAATTTAGCCGCCTTGTTTTTCACCGTAACCTCCATTAACTTGTCATTTACTGCTTAAGGTACTTTCCAAGGGAAATTGAGCTTCCAATGATACCTGTCACTACGCCTATTCCGATAAATCCGATGAGGACAAGGTCCTTAATATCGTTGAACGGAACAACAGATATCATCTGAAGATAGTCGGAAACTACGATATTTTCAACGTAAGAGTAAACGTACCATTCGATAAAGTAACCGATAACGGAAGCGAACAGACCGATTAATATACCCTCAAAAATGAACGGTAGAGAGATAAACCATCCGGTTGCGCCAACATATCGCATGATACTGATTTCGTTTCTGCGTGAGAAAACGGAAATTTTGATTGTATTAATAATAATGAAAATACTCACAACCCCAAGAATTGCAAGGAACCAGATAAAGATCAGCATTACGCCGCTCTTGAGATTCTCTATTGTTGTTGCAAGTTCAAGTCGGTTGTTTACTTTAATGATGCCCGGAATCTGTCTGAGCTGATAGTCAAGCTCGGGCACTTTATCATTATTTATGTAAGTAATAACAAAGCTATCGGAAAGCGGGTTGTTCTCTTCAGTTACATCATTATATAGATCAGGCTCCTGATCCTTGAGCTGCTGAAGGCCCTGCTCCTTGGTGATACGCTCGACTGTGTCTATGTTGTCAAGCTTATTGATTGTGTCTCCAATATCAACTATTTGCTCTTCTGTAGCATCTCTGTCGCAGAATACAACGATCTGATTCATAACGCCAAACTGTTCCAGATTAACATCAATGTTCACAACGAGCATTGTAAAACCACCGATAACTACAAGAAGGCTCATGAGGACCGCAATGGAAGCAAAGGTCATTACGCCGTTGCGCCACATGCTGGAGATAGCCTGACCGATAAAATAGAAAATATTATATCTTTTCACTGAACATACCTCCTACTCTATCTTCAACGATGAGTCCGTCTCTGAGGCTGACAACTCGCTGCTTGTAGTAGTCAACAAGGTTCTTTTCGTGGGTTACAACGATGACAGTCTTGCCGAGTTTATTGATCTTGAGAAGCAAGCTCATGATCTCAAGGGACATTTTAGGGTCAATGTTACCCGTGGGCTCGTCCGCAATTATTACCTTGGGGTTATTTGCAAGAGCTCTCGCAAGTGCTACTCTCTGCTGTTCGCCGCCGGAAATTTCATTGGGGAATGAATCCTGCTTGCCTGCAAGGTTTACGGTGTTGAGGATCGCAGGAACGCGACGGGCAATTTTCTTTCTCGGAGTTCCGACAACCTCCATCGCAAATGCGACGTTTTCATAAACTGTCTTTTTGGGGAACAGTCGGAAATCCTGGAATACAACTCCAAGCTCGCGTCTGTAATGAGGCACTCTGAAGTTTGATAACTTGGTAAGATCGTAGTCTCCGACAAAAAGCTGTCCGGAGCTTACTTTTTCTTCTCTGAGAAGGAGCTTCATTAGCGTACTCTTTCCCGCGCCGGAATGTCCGACAATAAATACAAATTCGCCGTCATCAATATGGAGGTTAACTCCTTTTAATGCCATGGTTCCGTTAGGATACGCTTTCTTTACATTAACAAAATCAATCATTGGAAACCTTTCCTTATTGTCCAAATCAAATTAATGAGTCATTTACACAACAATTTTATATATCTGCGCAAGAGATTCGTAATATCGACAAAATTTGCAAATGACGTTTGGATAAACTGTTGTGAGAGTGTGTATATGCGTAAAATAACACTCGTGGGACGTGACCCAATTACGAATCACGTCCCTATATTATTTTATATTCGGTTAGCTGTGCAAGGAGTCAAGCAAGCTATTAATATCCGATAGGCTTTGTGGTCAAGTATCTCTTAACCATCAGAGCAACCTTAAAGGTTATAGCATGGTCAAATTCTCTAAGGTCGAGACCTGTAAGCTTGCGGATCTTTTCGAGTCTGTACACCAGTGTATTTCTGTGAACGAAGAGCTTGCGGGATGTTTCGGATACGTTGAGGTTGTTCTCAAAGAAGCACTGGATCGTCATGAGTGTTTCTCTGTCAAGGGAGTCGAGGGATCCGTTCTTGAATACCTCCTGAAGGAACATTTCGCAAAGTGTTGTGGGAAGCTGATATATCAGTCTTCCGATACCGAGGTTTTCGTAGCTTACGATATTCTTCTCTGTGTCGAATACTTTACCAACCTCGAAGGCAACCTGTGCTTCCTTATAGGAGCGTGCAAGGTCCTTGATGTTATCAACGACAGTACCTATACCAATGGAAACCTTAACATAGAACTCGGAGTTGAGCGTGTCCGCGATACCTTTGGCAATCTTTTCAATCTCTCTGATATCGGTGCTGGGCTTTACTTCCTTAACAAGAACGATATCCTGTTCGCCAGTAGAGATCACATAGTCCTTGTTCTTGTCCGGGAAAATGTTCTGCACCATGTCAAAAGAGAGAACGTCGGACTTTGAGTGGAACTTAATGAGGAATACTACGCGAGTTTCCTCAGCATTGAAGCGAAGCTCCTTGGACTTGATATAAATATCGCTGGGAAGAATGTTGTCGAGAATTATGTTCTTGATGAATGAGTTTTTATCATACTTTTCATCATAAAGGTTTTTGATGTTGGAGAGAGATACAGCGAGCATTGTTGCTGTCTTCTCAGCGTACTTATCTTCACCTTCGATAAACACAACATATTCCCACTTGGACGCTGTGCCGATAGGTCTGTATGTGTAGCCGCCGGATGTGATAGAGTCGGATGCGTATGAAAGCTCGTCACGAACGCCCTGTCTCATCTCGCCGATCTTAACAAGCTCACTACATGCAATGATGACACCATTGTCGTCAAGCACACCAATAACTCGATCGACAGCATCCCTCATCTGATGAATAATACCCTGAAACAGTCGATTTGACATAAGTTGCACCTTCCATAATATATAAATTTTTACATTGTAAATACTATACTATATTTTACACGATTATTTGTTATTTTTCAATAGGAAAATAAGTATTTTTCATATATTTTGACACTTTTTTTCGTAAAACATCATGGCTTTTGACAATTATTTACGATTTGTACATTTTTTGCCTATGGTGAAATTACACAAAGCACAGGTGAAATTGCCCAAAAAAGCGAAAATTGTTGACAAGACAAAAGAATAGCTTGATCCAATTTTGTCAGATCAAGCTTAATCAATTAATTATTTCTTGTACATCAGTACGGTATAAACATAGTACACAACAAAGAGCACACTTGCAATTACCGTTACGGTATAGAAGAGATAAGGAGTCATCTTGAACATATCATAGAAGAATCCTGTTGTCATAACTGCAAGATAAAGCGTAAGGGCAGCTATCATTGCAGGGGTCATGATATGAGCTGACGTATCAAACTTCTTTACAATAGAAATAACCATATAGGCTACAGACAGAGCAAACAATGCCCAGAAAACATAACACAGAACAGGTCTGATGTTCATGTAGAAGTTGAACTCAATTTCTGCAGGGCTGTGAATCAGATAGTCAAATGCTGATGCAACAAGAAGATCCGCTACAAGAATAATGATTATTCTCCAGAAAATGATCTTGCCGGCATCATCTTTTGAAAGTCTGCTGATCTTATTGGGCGCAGATACAGTCTTTTTTGTGTTTGCCATGTTAATTCACGATAAGCTTCGATTTACAAAGCTTCTCCTTTCTTAAGTGAGAACAAATTAATATATGTAATGTAAGAATTATCTTACAGCTCATACTTGAACGACAAGCAGCTCAGCACAAACGGTGCAGCTGTTTCTGTTCGCAGAATTCTTTTACCGAGTCCGGTCATCTTCATACCTGATTCATGGGCGAATGTAGCTTCATCGTCGGAAAAGCCACCCTCGGGTCCTATAAACACCGATACGGAATTGATCTTATCCTGCATGGGCATCTGCTCAGTAATAGGTAAAGTTCCCTTTCCCTCAAAGCAGAATAGCGGAACGTCTGCTTCGGATGCTGCTTTAATTGCATCTCGGAACATAATCGGTCGCTCGACCTTCGGAATTACGCCTCTGCCGCACTGCTTAGCTGCCTCGTAGGCTATTCTCTGCCACCGCTCAGTCTTCTTCGAATAGTCAGACTCGGTCAGCTTAACCATACATCTGTCTGTGATAACAGGAACGATAGAACACACACCGAGCTCTGTGGACTTCTGAATCACGGTATCAAATCTGTCGCCTTTGACAAGTGCCTGATATACCGTTGCCTTGTACGGTGGCTCATTCTGTGACTGCTTTACGGAAATAACGTCCAGCGTTACTTCAACGCCGAGCGAAGAAACCACAGTCTCGTATTCAACGGAATTATCATCGCAAACCTCAACGCGCTCTCCAAGTCTCATTCGAAGTACTCTGGTAATATGAGCTGCGTCGTCGCCGCGAACAGTTATTTTCAGTCCATCCTCTGAACTCGAAATATCTGATGATGTGACAAAAAATCTCGGCATCGTTATTCCTCAATTTATGGTGGGTGAAGTACTCACCCGTTATACACCAAGGTATTATATCACAATTGCCTTCATTTGTCAAACAGTTTTTTGTCAAAATCTGATTAATTTGAAAAAAACGGATACTATTAAGCCCTCTATATAGTGTCATGCTACTTCACCACAGCTAAATACAGCATAAATTTTCAAATAATTTGTCAATTAGCACATATCGAGGCGTCAAACTTTGTTCATTTTTCAATCATATTTAATTCGACATTTCTTGACATTTATGACACAATGTGCTATACTTGTCAAAGATGTGCTGTGACATTGCCATCTTATTCAAAACAATTTTTGGAGGAGATTATGCAACTCATCTACAAACCCAGTGACAAACCAAAGTTTTCTCAATTGATCGTATTTGCCATTCAGCAGCTTCTTGCCATTATGGCGGCAACAATCGTTGTTCCTGTTATCGTAGGTAACGGTATGGCACCTGAGGCAGCCCTTTTCGGCGCAGGTATCGGTACTATCGTATACCAGCTTTTTACAAAGTTCAGAAGCCCTGTATTCCTTGGTTCCTCTTTCGCATTCATCGGTCCTATGTGCGCGGCATTTGCAGGTGGCGTTTCTATGTCCCTCGGATATCTCGGACTTATTCTTGGTGCTCTCTTCGCAGGTCTTGTTTACGTTGTTATTGCTATTATCGTTAAACTTGCAGGTGTTAAGTGGATCTCCAAGATCATGCCTGCAGCAGTAATCGGCCCCACAGTTGCACTTATCGGTCTTTCCCTCGCAGGTGCTGCCATCAATGACGTGTTCTCTTACGGTGAAAGAGTTACATACGGCACATCCAGCTACTTCCTAATGGGCGACAACATCTGGGTATCTCTCGTATGCGCTATCGTCACTCTCTTCGTTGTTATTATCGCATCTGTATACGGCAAGAAAATGATCAAGCTCATTCCCTTTATCATCGGTATCCTCGCTGGCTATGCAGTAGCTCTTGTTTTCACAATTATCGGCACCTCTGCAGGCATTGATGCGCTTAAGGTTATCGACTTTGCTCCTTTCAAGGCGCTTCTTGACAACGGCAAAGTGACTGTAGAGACATTCTTCTCTGTTCCTGACTTCACATTCCTTACCGCAATCGATGGCATCAAGGAATTCAACTGGACTTATGTTACTACTGTTGCTGTCGCTTATGTACCTGTTGCGTTCGTTGCGTTTACTGAGCATATCGCAGACCATAAGAACCTTTCCACTATCATTGAATCCGACCTTATTGAAGATCCCGGTCTTCACAGAACTCTTCTCGGTGACGGCGTTGGTTCATTTGCAGGCGCTATCTTCGGTGGCTGTCCCAACACAACATACGGTGAATCCGTTGGCTGCGTAGCTATCACAAAGAATGCGTCCGTGGTTACAATTACCACAACAGCTATCATTGCAATACTCATTTCCTTCCTTTCCCCATTTGTAGCATTCCTCGATTCCATTCCCGGTTGTGTTATGGGCGGCGTTTGCATCACCCTCTACGGCTTCATCGCTGTATCCGGTCTTAAAATGATCCAGAAGATTGACCTTGAGAACAATGCAAATCTGTTCACCGTATCCGCTATTCTCATCCCCGGCATCGGCGGTATGTCCATGGCAATCGGCGGCGATACAAAGGTGTATATTTCCAACATTGCTTGTGCTCTGATCCTCGGTATCATCGTTAACGCAGTTCTTTC
>SVSK01000074.1 GCA_015064345.1 Oscillospiraceae bacterium
GGGATGCATCCCATGACGCGGGAGTTTCTCTCCGTCAGATCGAGTGCCGTCAGCAGTCCCCCGACCACCCTATATTAATGAATGTCCCCGAAACCGATTACCTGAAATTCTATCTGTTCCAAGTTGTTTAACTTGAGGATAATAATATGAATGATAATATAAAAAACAAGGGAGCCTTTTCAGGCAAAGCCTTGGCGAGATCCGCCGTTCTCATGGGTGTGATCATACTCGCATCGAAATTCCTTGGACTTTTGCGTGATATACTTGTCGCGTCCGCTTACGGAACAACAGATGCCGCCATCGCTTACGCCACAGCCTCAAAGCTGCCTGTAACAATTTTCGATTTCATCCTCGGAGGGGTAGTAACCTCTGCATTCATTCCTGTTTATAACAGCATCGCGGTAAAAAGCGGTAAAAAGGAGGCCCTCTCCTTCAGTCAGTCATATCTCAATCTGATTTTGACTATCACCATAGCTCTCACCGTAATCGGTGTGCTGTTTGCCCCGTGGCTCGTTGGTGTTATAGCACCTGAGCTGTCTGATTCCACTGCCACACTTGCAGTTGAGCTGACTCGGATCATGTTCCCAATGGTGATATTTGTTGGAATGGCGTTCTCCTTTGTGGGATTTCTTCAGTCCGAGGGAGAATACAACATCCCTGCCCTCATCAGCCTTGTGTCAAACCTCATTATGGTTGGCTACCTCTTCACCTTGAACGGTAGATTCGGTGTAAAAGGACTGGCTGTTGCCATGCTGGTTGGTTGGATCGCACAGGCGGCTGTTCAGATACCCGCCCTCATCAAGCGAGGCTACAGGTACAAGCTGACTGCTCCACTCGCTACCCCCGAGATAGGACGTGCCGCAAAAAACACCCTGCCCATTCTTATTGCAACGTGGACTACTCCCCTTTGCAACCTTATTAACACAAATCTTGCCTCGGGCATTGAAGGCGGACGTGCTATCTCCGCTCTCGATTACGCAAACAGGCTGTATATTATCATCGTCGGACTATTCTCATTCGTTGCCACAAACCTGCTCTTTCCCCATTTCGCACGGGCGGCGGCTTCGGGCAACACGGATGAAAGCGACCGACTGACCCGCACATCCATCCGCACTCTGATCTTCATTATCGCACCGATCTCCGTCGGTGTAGCGGTTCTCTCGGGCGAGTTTGTATCGCTCATCTACGAAAACGGCGTGTTCAACTCTGCCGACACTGCAATTACCGCAGAGGCACTCCGCTGTTACTCTGTGGGAATGATCTTTGCCGCAGTCTGCGAGGTGCTGACAAAGGCATTCTTCGCTGTTGAAAAGACTGCGCTTCCCATGATCTCCTCTATCATTTCGATGACGTTCAACGTTGCAGTTGTTCTTCTGTTCGGTGATAAGCTGGGAATCGGCGGAATCGCCCTTGTCTCCGTTGCCGCCACGGCAGTAAACATGGCAATAAATCTGACCTTTGCAGCGCACAAGAAGCTCATCACACCAAGCGGCAGAGATATTCTGTCTATCGTGAAATCTCTCGCCTCTGCTCTCTTAATGGGCACGGCTGTGTGGTACGTTTCTACTCTGTGCGGTAATCTATCAAAGCTCTTAAGTCTTATCATCCCCGTTTTCGCAGGCGTTTTGGTTTATGCTCTCGCATCACTTATCCTTCGTTCCGAGGAAATGAAGTCAGTGCTCACAATTTTCAAAAAGAAAGGAGACGCGGCAAAATGATAAAGGTTCTCAACATACTTTCCGACAGTAACATCGGCGGCGCAGGAAGACTGCTTGTCAACTACCTGCACAATTTCGACAGAACAAAGTTTGACGTTGCCGTTGTGCTCCCGAAGGACTCGGATCTGAAGCCCTGTGTTGAAGCTGAAGGATATCATGTGTACGAAACAATCGGCGGTCGCGACAAAAGCCTTGATTTGAAGGCAGTTGGCGAGATTCAAAAGATCATCCGTGAATTTCGCCCCGACATCGTGCATACTCATTCCGCGTTTTCCGGTAAGCTTGCAGCGTTTCTGTCCGGTGTAAAATGCCGATTCTACACCCGCCATTCCGCGTTTCCACAGTCGAAAAAGCTGACGACCTTCCCGGGTAAGCAGATAAACGGACTTATCAACAATACCCTTGCCACTCACATCGTAGCAGTGGCACAGGCGGCAAAGGACAACCTTACCGAAACGGGTGTAAGTGAGAAAAAGATCACCGTCATCATAAACGGCGTTGAGGAAATGAGGCGCACCACTCCCGAGGAGCAGGCTGAGCTGAAAAAAGCTCTCGGAATAGGGGAAAACACCTTCGTTTGCGGAATTTCTGCCCGTCTTGAAGACTACAAGGGACACGCTTACCTCCTGCCAACCATTAAAACGGTAGCAGAAAAGCATCCCGACGTAGTCTGCCTCATTATCGGTGGCGGAACCTGTGAGGAATCGCTGAAAAAGCAGGCTGAGGAGCTTGGTATTACGGATAAAGTACGCTTCACAGGCTTTGTCAGCGACGTTGCTCCGTACTACAACATCATGGACCTCAATCTCAACTGCTCCATAGGAACTGAGACCTCATCTCTTGCCCTTTCCGAGGGTATGAGCCTCTCTGTTCCCGCAATCGCGACCACCTACGGCGGCAATCCCTACATGATTACAGACGGGGTAAACGGCTTCCTTGTACCGGAGAGAGACAGCCTTGCAATGGCAGAAAAGATATGCCTCCTCATAGAGGACAACGACCTGCTCAAGAAGCTCTCATCGGGCGCCCGTGAGATGTATGAATTAAAATTCACAGCATCCGCCATGACCCGACAGCTTGAATCATTATACGAGCGCGCCGCTTCAAAGAAAAGGTAAAATTATCTACATTCGGCGCAAAAAAACAACAAAAAAACAACCGTTGACAACTTAGCAAACAAATGCTAATTAATCGTCAACGGTTTATTTTTTACACTAAATTTCACCTGAAAATTTACATATGAAAATCGGTTTTTTTGCAAAAATCCAAGTTTTCGAGCCTTTGTACCAGGCAATGTAAGTTTTCAACAAAGTTTTCAACAGGTTGTGTAAAACTCAATTTTTCGTCATCGAAAAAACGGTGAAAAAACACGTTAATTATTCACACCTTTATGAAAATACATTATATGCAAAGGTTATTCATAACCCCTCACAGAGTTATTCTATCCCTGCCCTCGAGAGCAGTATTTCGATCTCCTTGTCATACCCCTCACGGCACTTCAGATAGGAGAGTCCGTGGTCCGCGTCCTCTGCCGTAAAGAGCTGAACGATGCTCTCTTTGTCCTCGTCAGTAAAGTCGCTCATGTTCTCGATGCTCATGCTGTACGGCACGAATCCGTCCTTTTTACCGTGAGCAATGAGCAGCTTTAATCCCGAATCCTTAAGATGTGCGAGAGCCTCACGGCAGCTTACTCCGTCAAGGTCAAACTTTGCAAGAAGCTTTACCCAAAACCTTGCGCCGTAATACAGGGGAAACGGCGGAAGACTGAACCATTGCTTAAGCACCTTTCTGCAAATTGCTCCGGGAGAGGAGAAGCCGCAGTCCGCAATGATCGCCTTTACGTTGTCGGGATATCCCACAGCCACAGCCAGCATAACAGTGGTCGCACCCATGGAAACGCCGTCCATTACAACAGGCAGGTGAGGAAAACGCTCCCTCAAATATTTCGCCCATTCCACAGCATCGTATCTCTCGTAATAACCGAAGGTGATGTGCTTGCCTTCGCTGTCTCCATTGGCACGCTGGTCTACAATAAGTAGGGAGAATCCCATGTTGTAAAACGGCTCTGCAGCACAGGAGAAGTCAAAGGCACCGCATCCTCTGTAGCCGTGTATCTGTAAAATGACACCGCGAGGGTCCGGATGAGCGAGATAGTGGCCGTGAAGCTTCAGCCCGTCATGAGATGTGATTTCCACGTCCTCCCAGCTCTGTGCCCGAAGATACTTCCATCCGTCCAGAATGATCCCGTTGTCCTCTTCCGAAAGGAACTTCGCCGGCTTCATCTCGTCTTTCCAGTAATTTTTCTGTTTTTTGTTTCTGAGTGTGGCAAAGCGATACATATAATATCCGCCACCAAAGGTGAACAGGAGAAACAGCCCCAATATTATTAAAACAACAATCAGCAAAATCTTCATTAATATACTTCCGTTATTTCAGCATTTCGAGGAATTCGTCCTCGCTTATGACTTTCACGCCAAGCTCGTTTGCCTTTGTCAGCTTCGAGCCCGCATCCGCGCCGGCAAGAACATAAGTCGTCTTCTTTGACACGCTTCCCGATGCCTTGCCGCCGTATTTTTTGATAAGCTCCGTTGCCTCACCGCGAGTCATGGTGGGCAGTGTTCCCGTTAGAACAAATGTGAGTCCTTCAAATCGGTTGTCCGCTGTTCCGTCAGACTCTGTTTTGGGAAGTGAGGTCAGCACACCTGCATTCTTCAGCTTGTCAACAAGTTCTCGTGTCTCGGGCAAGGCGAAAAACTCCGTGATCGTGCGGGATGTGACCTCGCCGATGTCCTCGATCTCGGAAAGCTGTTCGGCAGTAGCATCAAACAGGGCGTCAACGGAACGGAATCGGTTAACAACTGCCTCTGATGCCGCCTCGCCTGTGTGTCGGATGCCGAGAGCGTAGAGCAGTTTTGCCGCGCCTGCATTCTTGGAGTTTTCAATAGCGGCAAGGAGATTCTCCGCGGATTTGTCACCCATTCTCGGAAGTGCAGCAATGTCCTCTTTCTTAAGAGTGTACAGATCCGCCGCATCGTGGATGTGACCTTCGTCAATTAAGAGGCGCACAATAGCAGGACCAAGTCCGTCGATGTTCATTGCACCTCGGGATGCAAAGTGAATGATACCTCTCTCAAGCTGTGCGGGGCAGGAAGGATTCTGACAGCGGAGTGCGCCGCCTACAGAGTCTTCCCCCTCGTCTCCGTCATCCCAGAACAGTCTCTCGCCGCATGACGGGCAGGTATCGGGGAATTTGAATGGCTCTTCCGTGCCGTTTCGCTTCTCTTTAACAGATCCGATTATCTCGGGTATAATATCCCCCGCCTTCTGCACAATGACCGAATCGCCAATGCGAATATCGCGCTGACGGATTATGTCAATATTATGCAGCGTTGCGCGAGAGACAGTAGTACCTGCAAGTCTCACAGGCTCAAGGATAGCAAGAGGTGTAAGCACTCCCGTGCGCCCCACGTTTGCCTCGATGCGAATGAGCTTTGTCTCCTTCTTCTCGGGAGGATACTTGAACGCCGCCGCCCATTTGGGTGTTGACGGGTTCTCTCCAAGTGCCTCACGTTGACCGAGGGAGTTGATCTTGACAACAGCACCGTCGATGTCATACGGCAATCCGTCTCTCATCTCGCCGATCTGACGTACAGCCTCAACCACCGCTTCTCTGTCATGGGTGAGAGTCTGTATCTTTATTGCATGGAAGCCAAGATCGGCAATTCTGTCAATAGTCTCGGCATGTGTTGCAGGAGCATGTCCGTCTGTCCACAGGTTGCCCGTCTGGTAGTTGAACACAAATATATCAAGGTGTGCAGCCGCTGTCTCCTCTGCGTCAAGACGTCGGAGTGAGCCTGCTGCGGCGTTTCTCGGGTTAGCGAGCAACTTCTCACCGGCAGCTTCCTTGGCCGCGTTGATGGCTTCAAACACCTCGCGTGGCATGTATACCTCACCACGCACGGTAAGATCAAGGGGCTCGGGCAGTACGTGTGGAATTCCCGCGATAGTCATTACGTTTTCGGTGACGTTCTCACCCACAGCTCCGTCGCCGCGAGTTGCACCGAGAGTCAGTCTGCCGCCCGTGTATGTGAGAGAAACGGAAAGCCCGTCAATCTTCGGCTCAACAGAGTAGATGATTTCCTCGGGTGCGTATCCCTCAGCGATAAGCGCAGATGTTGCCTTGTCCACAAAAGCGAGAAGCTCATCCTCGGAGAAAACATCGGAAAGGCTTCCCATTTTCACGGGGTGAGTAACCTTCTCAAACTTTTCGGATGCTGTGCCGCCAACGTGATGTGTGGGAGAGGACGGGGCGTCAAGCTGGGGGTAGTCCGCTTCAAGCTGCTTCAGCTCTGCAAACATTGCGTCGTACTCATAGTCGGAGATCTCGGGCGCGTCCTGGTTATAGTAAAGCTCGGAAGCGCGGCGGATCTTCTTCCGCAGTTCCTCTACGCGAAGTTTTATTTCGTTCAGATTCTTCTCTGTCATACCGTTCACCGTTTGAATTAAATTATATGTATATTTTACCATATTTTTGCTGGTTTTTCAATCGGTGGAGTGGATTTTGTGTGGATTTTCGCTGGTGTTGAATTGGCAACCAGCAATATCATTCTGAGCGTAGTACGAAGTCGAAGAATCTCAAAATAGATCCTTCGATTACGCTTCGCTCCACTCAGGATGACAAAGTAAAGCGTTATCTATAGGGCTACATACCTATCGAACAAGATTGATTGTACGCCCCTACGGGTGTAGCGGTGGTGGTACGGTTGATAGCGTTGGAGCGAAGCTTGACCCTCAAGCGAAAAAATCACACAAATTCGCCCCATAATATTGACTCACCCCGCTTTAGTGTAGTATAATAATATATTGAACAAATTATTCTTATAATCAAATATGCTCAATAATCTCGAAAGGATATACATAATGAAAAAGCTTTTACTTGGAAACGAAAGCGTAGCCCGCGGTATCTACGAGGCAGGCGTAAAATTTGTCTCAAGCTACCCCGGCACTCCCAGCACGGAAATTACCGAAAACACAGCTACATA
>SVSK01000011.1 GCA_015064345.1 Oscillospiraceae bacterium
GCCTAGAGAATAGCCTGTGTCTATTCCGCTGATCAGGTCAGTTATCTGCTGCAGGAGCCATGATACTACGAGATTGAGAAGCACGGTGAGAGTGACTTCGAGCAAAGAAAGAGCCAGATAACCGCAGTTTCCTCGATAAAACTGCCTTGTGTACGGGCGGATATCTATTTTGTCAGTTTTCTTCATTATATGCCTCCGCAGATTTCACTTTTTATCTTTTGCCAGATGGCGCCGAGGGTGTCTGTCATCCCGTTTGCCGCAATGTTCTCCTCTATTAATGCGATGGCCGATTCACCCAAAGTATCGTATGCCACTGCCTTCTCGAGGTCTCCTACACAAAACTTCAGATTGGTGATGTCGTAGATGGGTTTTTGGTCAAATCTTTTCGCAACGGTGTAGGAGAGGCGCAAATACTCTTCAGCCTTTTTAGTTTCACCAAGAAGAAGAGAATGTGCTGCAGCGCCGCAATAGCTGAGGGCAATTATCTTGTCCACACATGCCACCGCGTTCTTATCCACCTTCATTGACTCAAGTATATTCGTTAGCCACAGATATGCCTCGCATCCTCTCTCGTAGTCTCCTGCGTGATAATAATAGCTTCCGTAAGCCAGCATTGTCATAGCTGAGGTGTTCATTATGTTGAAAAATGAGCCTGACAGATATGGCTCCGCTTCTTTGATATCACCGCTTGGATTGATTCGAAAATAGTCGCTTCCGGTATATGCCAGGGCGAGGATGGGATCGTAAATGCCCTTGATGTTGTACTTTTTGAGTATCTCCACACCCTTTTCCACGTTGCCGAGGACTATATAGTGCTGGGCGATATCTCCCCGTATTACAGCCTCGCTTATCTCAGGAGAGGTATTTTGTTCCAGAAGTGTGATAGTACGCTCAAGCAGCTCAATAGCGCGGCGCAGGTATTTGTGGTTGTTTTGTTCCCCGCCGGCAACACCGTACAGAGATCCTGCACGGTATACGATATAAAAGTTGTTTGGATATCTTAGCAATGCTTTTTCGGCTTCTGTGATAGCGTCTGAGTACTTCTTTTGCCTTTGAAGCTCAAATATGCGCTCGTCTGTTGCGGCGATGCTGTTGTTTTGGACCTCAAATCCCACGAGCGCGTCAAGGGAGACTTCAAACAAGTCTGCAAGCTGGAGCAGCATTCCTATTTCAGGCACACTGCGACCGTTTTCCCATTTGTAGACCGCGCCCACCGTGATTCCGAGTGCTTCAGCAAGCTGTTCCTGGGTAATCCCGCGCTCTTTTCTTAGTTTCTTTATATTCTCCTCGAGCCTTATATCCATAATTGCCCTCCGCTTGCGTTATGTCAATATTATATCATGTAAATCTATGGTTGTAAACTGATTTATATTACAATTGGTATAAGAATTTATAGACTGTCAGTATAGGTGAGAGCAAAAAAACAACACCGCCCGTTACAGACGATGTTGCAGGTAAATATGTTATTTGGCGTATAATGTAACAGCTTCTTCGTGGATAGGATCTGCGGAAGCTGTTTTGTTATGCTTCTTGTGGATCATGTTTTCAATAAGATAGTAAACATTGTAATATGCCACGATGTAAATGATAAACAGAAGCACAACACCGATGGGGTAGAGCACAGGGCTGCCGCCGACAATGGTCATGACGATCTCATAAGGTGTGGCGTCTCCGCGGCTGAGGAACATGTAGTTGCAGTCCCAGACGAGGTTTGCCAGATATGCAAGCACGCAGAACACACCAAGGATCGCAGAGGTAACGGGGATGTCCCTTTTCTTCATGCTACGCATTCCGGAAATGAGGATGTACAGTGAAGCAAAGCCGGAAATGCAGTGGGTGATGCCCGATACTACGTTGTCAAGGGAGATGACGGGATAACAGCCGTAGTTTTGACCTGCGAAATACGTACCGAGCAGAGCACCGAGAAGACCGAATACCGTAACGAAGTCGAGGGAGACCTCTTTCACTCTGCCTTTTGCGAATGCGGCTACCGGTATTGTAATGAGCTGGATGCTGCACATGAAGAGAGGCAGAACGTAAACAAAATAGAACGGATTTCCGTGACGCACTGACAGAACGATTATCTTGAACAGCTCCAGTGAGTCGATCAGTATAGCGGCTACGATCAGCACGCGATTTTTCTCTCTGTCACTTTTGATCCTGTTTCTCTTGCCCAGAATGATTCCGCAGAGGAACATTATAGCCACAAGTGCAGTAACAAATGTCAGATGCTGCCAGGACATGTAACCTTCTGCGGGACGGCTGTATCCCCCGAATCCTAAAAATTCAATTAAACTCATAATGTTGACTTGCTTATACTGTCAAGTCTTGCCTTCTTTCGAAAAATCAATACGGACATATTATAACACATTTTTACATAAATTGCTATAGCTTTCCCAAAATACTTTGAACAAAAGAAGACCGACATCCGAAGATGCCGGCCTTTTTTATTTAGTTATGTTAGTTTTGACTTATCTACCGATTGGATTAGCCCATGTAGAAGATGTTCTGATCCTTGAGTTCGTCGATATTGTCAGCATTGTACCAACGACCTGCGATACCTACGTCAGCAACAGCTTCGCCAGCGAGCTTCTTAGCTGCGAGTTCAACTGCCTTGTAACCGATGTTGTAGGAGTCCTGTGCAACGGAACCAACGAGGAGAGCGTACTTAGCGCCTGCGTCCTTGATCCAGTTGTACTGGTTTGTACCAGCGTCGAAGCCGCAGAAGAGAATATCCTTGTAAGCAGCTGCGTTGTCAGATACTTCGGGGAATACTTCGTTAACAACACCTTCGTTTGTCATGAAGATTGCCTGTGCGCCCCATTCCTTGAGAGCTGTGAGACCGAGCTTGTATTCGCCTGCATTGTTAGCCTTAACCTGAACGTTAACGTCAAGTGTGATGCCGTCAGCCTTAGCGAGTTCTTCAATCTTAGCCTTGAAGCCGCCTGCACGGTCAATACCTGTAGCGGTGGAGTCGTGCTGGATGATACCAACCTTGAAGCCGTCCTTAACGAGGCCGTTTGTCTTGAGGTATGCGTAGAAGTTTTCAGCTGCAACACCTGCTGCTGCGAAGTTGTCAGTAGCAACGCCGCCGATTGTGGGGTCCTTGCCTGCAGTGATGTCAGCGCCGCCGGAGTAGAGACCGGAGTCGAATTCTACAACGGGAAGTCCCTTGTCATATGCGGATACAAGTTCATCAGCAAAGCCGAGACCGATTGTAGCAAGAACGATAGCCTTAACGTCCTTGTTGTTGAGAGCGGACTGAACCATTTCGCGCTGGGAGTTTACATACTCTTCGCTTTCAGCGGTAGGACCACGGAATGTTACGGAGTAGCCATACTTAGCGCCTGCGTCTTCTGCGCCTGCCTTAACAGCCTGCCAGAATGCGTGTGTTTCACCCTTAGCGATAACTGCGATTGTGCCGTTTTCTCCACCCTTCTTGCCACAAGCCATGAAGATGCTGGAGCAAAGAACGAGAGCCAGTACGAGTGCTAAAACTTTAGTGAGCTTTTTCATGGGATTTCCTCCAATAAAAATTATTTTTTTATTTATAAAAACCCTGAAGTTTTTATACGAAATTAATGTGTGTGCAGAGCTTACTGAGCCTTTTCAGCTGCCTTAAGCTTTGCTACTTCTGTCTTGAGCTTTGTCTTAAGCTCATTAATCTGAGAGTCGATCTCCTTAACGCGTGCAGCGGATTCGGGATTTTTATCGGAAAGAGCATAGTCTTTTTCGATGTTGAGCTCTTCGATCATTTCCTTAAGCTCGTTCTTCAGCTTGTCAGCGGGAGATTCAAGCTTAACCTTGCTTGCAGCCTTCTTCTTGAGTACGTCAAGGAGAACTGCGCCAACTACGATAACGCCTGTAACAGCATATGTAATGAATGTTGCGGAGAGGTTACTGTTGAACTCAAGGAGCAGGAAGTTGAGACCCTGGCGGATAACAACGAGAATGAGTGAACCGAAGATAGAGCCTGCAACGGAAGCAGCACCGCCTGTTGTGCTTGTACCGCCGATGTAAACACCTGCGATAGCGTCAAGCTCCATACCGTTACCGGATGCGAGTGTGAGAGAGGGGTTGGATGCTGTATAGAACAGAGCTGCGATACCTGCGAAGAGACCGCCGATAGCGTATGCAATGATCTTGTACTTGTCTGTGTTGATACCGGAGAGGCGGGTTGCTTCTTCGTTACTACCGATGGCGAGGATGTAACGGCCAACCTTGGTCTTGTACATTACAACCATGCAGATTATTGTGAGGACAAGAACCCAAACGATACCGATGGGGAAGCCCTTAAGGTTTGTGAAGATGCTCTGGAACCAACCTGTTGTGGGGTACTTAACAGCGGAGGAAAGACCTGTGATAGCCTGAGCCGCAACCGCTGTGATACCTCTGGAGAGAAGCATTGTACCGAGTGTTGCGATAAAGGGAGCGAGCTTACACTTTGCAACGAGGAATCCGTTTAAGAGACCAAAGCCGAGACCAACGAGAACGATGATCGGGATGGTCAGCCAAAGTGTGCCGTCCTCAGGACTTACGCCTGTACCGCAGATAGCACCTGCGATAACGGGAGCACCGATACAAACTGTACCGATAGAAAGGTCGATACCGCCTGTTGCGATTACAAATGTTACACCCAGAGCGAGGATCGCATAGGGTACGAGGGACTTACTCATAAGGAGCAGGTTGTCCGGGCTGGCGAAGTTGCTGTTTACAAGTGTGAAGAGTACGAACAGCGCCAAGGTAGCAATAATGATAACGATATTCTGCTTACCGTTTGTGCTCATGTATTTTGCAAGCTTGACACCTGTTTGGCGAGCACGGCCACGCAGATTAAGCTTTACGTTGTTTTGTTGTTTCATTTCAGTTCTCCTCTCGCATTGTTGCAAGATGCATAATGTTTTCTTGGTTTGCTTCGGAAATATCAAGCTCGCCGGTCTTTCTGCCTTCACACATAACCATTACGCGGTCACTCATACGAAGGATCTCAACAAGCTCCGAGGAGATCATGATAATTGCTTTGCCTTGCTTTGAAAGCTCGTTCATAAGAGTGTAGATCTCACTCTTTGCACCGACGTCGATACCTCTTGTAGGCTCGTCGAAGATCAGGATGTCGCTGTCCTGAATGAGCCATCTTGCTACGATAACCTTCTGCTGGTTACCGCCGGAGAGGTTTTTCAGTATCTGTTCCATGGACGGAGTCTTTGTGCGGAGCTTTGCGTTGTATTCCGCCGCTTCTTCCTTCAGCTTGCCGTCGTTGATAAGACCGCCGCTGACGTATCTGTCCATTGAAGCGAGTGCTGTGTTATCCGCAACGGACTTGAGGAGCATGAGACCGTATCTCTTTCTGTCCTCGGAGAGATAACCGATGCCGTGACGAACAGCGTCTGCGGGAGACTTGATGTCAACCTTCTGACCGTTAATGAAGATCTCACCGGAGTCGAAGGGGTCTGCACCGAAGATCGCTCTTGCTACTTCTGTACGACCTGCGCCCATAAGACCGGAGAAACCGAGGATCTCACCGCGACGGAGCTTAAAGCTTACGTCTCTGATCGTTCTGCCGCTGCACAGGTTTCTTACCTCAAGAACAACATCCGCGTCCTCAGGTACTTCGCTGTGAGTTTTAGGCTCTTCATAAACAACTCGACCGATCATCATGTTAATGATCTCGTCTTTTGTTATCTCGTTTGTAATTGCTGTTCCCACGTACTCACCGTCACGCATTACGGTAACTCTGTCGGAGATGCGCTTGATCTCGTCCATTCTGTGGGATATGTAGATCATGCCGATGCCTTTTTCTTTAAGGTCGTTCATGATGCGGAACAGTTCCTCGATCTCAACCTGTGTCAGTGCCGCTGTGGGCTCGTCGAGGATGAGAAGCTTACAGTCTCTGGAGACAGCCTTGGCGATTTCTACCATCTGCTGCTTACCTACTGTGAGAGTTCCGAGAGTTACGCGGGGGTCGATCTTGATGCCGATTTTGGAGAAGAGTGCTTCGGCCTCCTTGACCATTTCAGCATCCTTGATAAAGGCGCCGCCCGACATAGGCTCTCTGCCGATGAAAATATTCTGCGCTACAGTCAGGTGGTTCATCATGTTAAGCTCCTGGTGGATAACGCTGATGCCTGCCGCCTGAGACCGGGCGATATTTTCGAAGCTTACATTCTCTCCGAAATATTCAATAGTGCCACCGTCGCTCTTGTGGATACCGCAAAGCACCTTGATGAGAGTGGATTTTCCCGCGCCGTTTTCGCCCATGAGTGCATGAACTTCACCGGCTCTCAGGTCAAAATCTACACCCTTGAGAGCATGAACACCGAAGAAATATTTCTGGATGCCTTGCATCTTCAGAATTGTTTGGCTCATTCCTTAGTCCCTTTCTGTGTAATGTGCTATTTTCTTGTTTTGGGGGAGGGAATTGTCTATTGTCACTTTTAACAAATCGTTATTTAGTGTATTGTGCTATTTACACAAAAAATCCGATGTTCATAGTTATTTTGTATGAAATCGGAAGTGATTAATTGTACATAGATCTCAAATTCCCCTTTTTAGTACCACTATTATAACAAACTTTGCTAAAAAAATCAAGTATTTTGTGAAATTTATTGTGTTGACAATACAAAAGTGGTTATGTATAATTGTATATACAAATATTTGGTGAAAATGACAATAATAACTGCAAACAGGAGATCTTTCGACATGGATAAGCTGATTGTACTGCTTGAGACCGCACTTCCCGTTTTTTTAGCACTGTTTATGGGTGCAATGTGCAGAAGCCGTGAGTTCATTACCCGTGACGGTGTTGCTACCCTTAAGAAAGTCGTAATCAATCTTACACTGCCGTTTGTGCTTTTTGACGCCTTTGCCACAGCGGAATATTCGCTCTCTTCACTCATACTGCCGGCTATAATTTTTGCAGTATGCTGTATTGCTTTGGCGCTCGGATTCCTTGTAATCAAGCTCTCGAAATCCAGCAGTAAGCTGGCGCCGTATCTTGCCTCAGGTTATGAAGCGGGAATGCTTGGCTTTGCACTGTTTGCACTTTTGTTCCCCGGTGAGAGTGTGTCAAGGTTTGCCATGCTCGTGCTCGGACAGGAACTGTTTGTGTTTACATTATATAAATCCATGCTCACAGGTAAAACGGGACTCCGTGCAATCCTGAAGGACGTTACCACTTCTCCCACGCTGATTGGTGTGATGATCGGTATTCTCTTTGGCGCGAGCGGTTTGTACGATCTTCTCGGTACATGGGGAGTGGCGGGAATAGTGGATTCTGTTACATCCTTCATTTCGGCACCTACTGCTATGATCATCCTGCTTACCGTTGGATTCGACCTTGTAATCCGCGAGATCCCTTGGAAGAAGACCTTTGGCTTTATTGCAATGCGCCTTGGTATCATGGGTGCGCTGCTTGGAGTAGTGATACTTCTCAACAGAACGATTCTTGGCGGCATGATTCACGAAGGCGCGGCTGTGCTGCTCTTTATTCTGCCTCCGCCTTACGTTATTCCGATTTTTGCGGATGAGCCTACCGAGCGTGTGCAGATATCCTCCTCCCTTTCTGCGCTCACTCTTATTACAATGATACTCTTTGCCGTAATGTCCGTTGTCATAAGCATGTCGTGATTTATTGACATAGCAGGATAATTGTGGTACAATTAACCTATAGACAAACCTTTGGAGGTACATATGAAATACGATCTTAAAAACTGCAAAAACGGCGAGGCAGGCGTATATCCTACCACCGTTGACATAAGCGTGAATGACGGAATCATCACATTCTTCTTTGAGTGTGAGAAATGCGAATTTTTTGTTCCTTTTACCGGATACAACAAGATCCACTCCGCGGGCGACTCCTGCGAAATCCTCATCGGTTCAGATCCCGAGCGCAAGGTGTACTACGAAATTGAAATCAGTGCAAAGGGCGAGCTCATGATTGCAAAGATGACCTACAACGGAGCGGACGAGACAGGCGAGCCTATTCTCGACATCGACTTCTCTGAAGAATGCTTTGCTGAGGCTGAAGTTGAGCCCTGGAAGGACGGATACACATGTAAGGTTTCCTTCCCCCTTGAGAAGATCATGACAGGCGAGGGCGAGATATACTTTAACGCACAGCGCCTCGACACAGACGGCGGCAGATACGACAAGCATCTCTGGGCGCTTAACCCCACAATGTTCCCCCGTTTCCACAGACCTTGGTACTTTGTTTACCTGAAGGATTATGTGAAATGATAACAATCGATGCAAATGATTTTTCTCTTTCCCTTGAGTTTGAAAAGTTTGAAACGGACGCAATAATCAAGATGCGTGTTGAATCATCATCGTTTGCCGGATGCGGAAAGCTGGACGTTTCGAAAAGTATTATTGAAACTTTTGCAGGAGATCTTGAGTCTTTGTGCCGCACCCTCTCCGGAAGAGCCATACTGTGCGAAACCTACGGGGAAGGGTATGTTGAGCTTGTGGGAAACGGCAAGGGTCAAATAGATGTGCGAGGTCTTGTTGTCGGGCATTCCGAAAACGGATATATGTCCGAGCAAAGGCTGAGTTTTGAAAATGTTATCGATCAAACGTTTCTGCCTAAACTTATCCAAGCAATTTCAGCAGTTCTATAAAACTCAATGAAAATCTCCGAATGGGGGCGCACCTCACTCGGAGATCTTTTTATTTTGCCTTACTCATTCCGCCAAAGCCGCAAATGAAGCCTGTTACGTCGGCAGTGCAGATGTCTCCACCGATGACCTTTTTCTTGTAAACGATCACGTTCGCCATGACTTCGCCGTTGTAGTCAGGGTAGTTTGTGATACGGAATGTGTATCGTTTTACGGTCTTGCCGCGGTATTTGGAGAGGTCAAGCCCCTGATTCTTCTGCAGTTCGTTGTAGGAGTTCATCACCTTGTCAAATTCTGCGGGAATTTTGATCTCCACTTCATCAAGGGGTGTTGCCTCAACCTGCCACCCGAACTGCTCGAGGAACTCTATAACGTCGTCGACTGTCTTTATCTTCTCGTAATTGTATTTTTCTGCTTCTGCCGCAACCGCCTTGGTTGTGACGGGAGTGTATTCGGGAATAGCCAGAACGATCGCGCAAAGAACAGCAAGGGAAACGGCGATCAGAGCGAAAAATTTCAGCGTGTTGGCACGTACTGTGCAGATAAACATATGTACCTCCGTTGGTTTTCGGGTTATGGATGGTACAATATATTCGGGGGAGGGGAGGAATAGAACAGGAAATTAGCCTTCTCTTGTGAGAGAATGGGGACCGCTTGCGGTGGATGAGTAGTCGTTTGGCTGTCCGTTCGTATGGGGTGGGATTTCATGACGGGAGGATGATATCCTCCCCTACGATAAATTGGGGCTATCCCATTCCCCCACAAACAAAAAACCGCAGGTTTTATTTCGCCTGCGGTAATTTTTTATGTTTTTTTCTTACGCTTCGAATTCGTAACCGAGCTTCAGGGCTTTTTCGTTCTTCTCGATAAGAACTGCCTTTGTTGCGGGAATTCCGGAGAGAAGGAAGTCCTTGAATTCAGCGTAACCGAAGATGCCCGTTGCCTTGAGGATCTGTCCGAGAACGATAACGTTTGCAAAACCGGAGAGATCGTTGTCGTTTGCCATCTGTGTTGCGGGGATGTAGACAGTCTTGATGTCTTCTCTTGCGCTCTTCTTGTCAATGAGAGTGGAGTCGCAGAAGAGAATGCCGCCCGGGGCAACAGCAGGTTCAAACTTGTCAAATGAGGGCAGGTTCAGCGCAACCATGATGTCAGGTGTGCTTGTGCTGGGAGAGCCGATCTCCTCGTCGGAAATAACAACTGTGCAGTTGGATGTACCGCCGCGCATTTCGGGACCGTAGGAGGGAAGGAATGTTACGTTCTTGCCAACGTACATACCTGTTTTAGCCATCTGCTTGCCGGAGAACTGAATACCCTGACCGCCACTGCCGGCGAAAATGATTCTTGTTGTCATATTATTCACCGTCCTTTACAGCTTCTGTGTCCTTGTATGTGCCAAGAGGATAGTAAGGCATCATGTTGTCACGGAGCCACTGAAGCGCATCCTTCGGCGAGAGACCCCAGTTGGTGGGGCAGGTAGAGAGCACCTCAACGATGGAGAAGCCCTTGCCGTCAAGCTGGTTCTGGAACGCCTTCTTTATCATCTTCTTCGCGTTCATTACGTTCTTCGGTGAGTCAACGGAGACTCTTGCCGCAAGTGCAACACCGTCAAGTGTGGAGAGCATTTCGCAAACTCTGATGGGGCTGCCCTGGATCTTGCGGGCTCTGCCGTAGGGGGATGTTGTTGTAACCTGACCGGGGAGAGTGGTGGGAGCCATCTGACCGCCTGTCATACCGTAGATACAGTTGTTGATGAAGATAACTGTGATGTTCTCGCCTCGTGTAGCCGCGTGAACTGTTTCTGCTGTACCGATAGCCGCAAGGTCACCGTCACCCTGGTATGTAAATACTACTGCATCGGGGTGGGTTCTCTTTACGCCTGTTGCAACTGCGGGAGCGCGTCCGTGTGCAGCTTCGATCATGTCGCAGTTGAAGTAGTTATATGCAAATACGGAGCATCCAACGGGCGCGATACCTACTGTGGAATCAAGCACGCCCAGCTCGTCTATTGTTTCAGCCACAAGTCTGTGAACGATACCGTGTGTACAGCCGGGGCAGTAGTGAAGCGGTACGTCAGAGAGAGCTTCGGGTCTGTCAAATACTGTTTTCATGGGATTTTTCCTTTCCTGTGCTTACAGCGCTTCGCTGATCTTTGTGATCTCTGCGGCAACCTCTTCAACGGAGGGAATAATGCCGCCTGTTCTGCCGTAGAAATAAACGGGCTTCTTGCCGTTTACTGCAAGGCGAACGTCGTCTACCATCTGTCCCATGGACATTTCAACGGAAACGAATGCCTTTGCCTTGTCAGCAAGCTTACCGAGAATCTTTTTCGGGAAGGGCCAGAGTGTGATGGGACGGAGCAGACCTGCCTTGATGCCGTTCTTGCGGAGCTCGATGATAGCGCTCTTTGCAATTCTTGCGGTGATACCGTAGGCAACGATCACGATGTCAGCGTCGTCTGTGAGGTATTCCTCGTACTTAACTTCGTTCTCTTCGAGGAGTGCGTATCTTTCAAAGCGCTCTCTTACGGAGTTTTCAAGCACGTTCGGGTCGATATAGAGGGAGTTTACGATGTTCTTCTTGCCACCGTGGTTCTTCATGCCGTTTGTTACCCAAGTCTTTTCGGGAAGTTCTCTCTTCTCAAATGCAGAGAAGTCAACGGGCTCCATCATCTGACCCAGCGCTCCGTCTGCGAGAAGCATAGCGGGCATACGGTACTGATCCGCAAGATCAAATGCTTCAGCTGTAAGAGAAGCCATTTCCTGTACGGAGGAGGGAGCGAGAACGATGAGACGGAGGTCGCCGTGACCAACGCCGCGAGTAGCCTGGTAGTAGTCTGCCTGAGAGGGCTGGATGCCGCCAAGTCCGGGGCCGCCGCGCTGTACGTTTACGATAAGGCAGGGCAGATCGCATCCTGCTATGTAGGAGATACCCTCGCTCTTGAGTGCGATTCCGGGAGAGGATGAGGAAGTCATAGCGCGAGCACCTGTGGAAACTGCGCCCATGAGCATATTGATAGCTGCAACTTCACTTTCAGCCTGGAGACAAAGTCCGCCGACCTTGGGCATACGCTTTGCCATATATTCGGAAATTTCCGTCTGAGGAGTTATGGGGTAGCCGAAGAAATGGAGACAGCCTGCTGAGATAGCCGCTTCTGCGATAGCCTCGTTACCCTTCATTAATACTTTCTTTGCCATAATATTTCTCCTGAATCTTATATATCTTTTTCAACCTTGATGACGCAGTCGGGGCACATTGTAGCGCACATAGCACATGCGATGCACTTTTCCTGATTTGTGATCATAGCGGGGTGATATCCTTTTGAGTTGATAGCTGAGGTGTCCAGCTCAAGGATCTTCTTGGGGCAAGCTTCGATACAGAGGCCGCAACCCTTGCAACGTTCAACGTTGAATGTGATCTTGTTCATTATAGTTCCTCCAACTTAATGGTATTTGTTGCTTATCAAAAGAGTTTTTTTGTTACGTCGCGGATGGGGAAGAGAGGTTTGTTCTCAAATTCCGTGCCTTTGATCTTTTCCGCGAGATCGGGCGCATATGACGGACAGTATGTGTGAGCCACAAGAGGTATGCCGCACAGCTTTGCACATTCTTCCGCATAGCTGATGCTGTCAAGCACGTCCTCTGCCGTGGTCTCTGCACCGAGGGATGAGTTGTTTATTATCTTGGTGCACTTCAGTCCGCAGAGCGCTTCTATCTCAAGCATACATTCGCGTACAGCCTCAGGTGTGGCAGTAAGGGGACGGTACATGTTGATGATGTAGTACATATCGTAGTCCGCTGCGGAAATTCTGTCCTTGTACATGCCCAGTGCAACCGCGCCGTCGTCTCCACCTACGTCGATTATTGAGATATCATCCTTTGAGGTAAACATGTGGATGAGCATTGGTGGCAGAACGGGAATATCCACGTTGCTGTTTGCATACTCGGGGAGAGAGACGAATACTCCTGCATTTTCGAGGAGCTCACGGTCATCCGCTGTTCTGAAATAGGGGTTGACTATGTCAAGATCCGCTATTCGGATAACCTTACCCGCCAGCTGCTTTTTTGCCTCAAGTGCAAGGTTTACAGCAAAGTTGGTTTTTCCGCTTCCGTAGTGTCCGCATACGATGCTTAAGTTTTTTATTCCGTTTGTTATCATAATAAGCATCCTACTTCTGCAATTTTATAATATTATATCACTCTCTATTGGAAAAATAAAGAGGTTTTTTATATTATTTTTGCATAAATATACCGCGATGTGTTGTGAAATATGCACGGAGAACGGCGGTGAGAGGGTGTATATTGCATATCCCTCATACCCCGCGCTGGTTTTTGTGTGTTTGTATTTCTGCCGCATTACTCTTCAACCGAACTTGTTTTTTGACCTCATTTTTTGCACTACGCGTGGGGCGCACAAGAGGTGTTCCGTGTCCACACCTCTTGTGAATCACCGTCCACTTAAGGGGAAGGAGGACGGGATATTTATTATTGCTTATACTTTCCATCCGCTCGAATCCCGCCAATTATTTGAAATCTATTGATTTTACTGCAATTTCTCTGATTCTTCCCCTTAAGAAACCCCTTCTTGGCTTTTCGTTTCGCAAAAAAACTGTAAGCAAACGAGCCGATTTAATAAATTTGTCAATCGAGCCGAACAAGTAAGTTCCAACTTTACAGGCGTATCTGTCGCAGTCACGGATATCCCCATTGGCGTGAGTCGCGCTATGTTTTAGCTCAAGCAAAGTCAAAGGGGTTGGATTCTTAAGGAGGGGAAATAGAACGAAGTGACTTTCCCCTATCCTTAAGTGCCTGGTTTCACAAGGATACGGCACGAGTGTCCTTGTGCGCCCCACGCGTAGTGCAAATATTAGGTTGAAAGAGCAAGTTCAGTCGAAGAGTAAAGCGGGAGCATAACATCCTTTGGAACCTGCGTTAGCAATTAAGCCCCCCACAAAAGCAGCCCTCTTGGAGGGAGATATGAGCATGGTTAAATCAATAATCGAATATCCATATATTATTTACAAAATATAATAAAAAAGGTTTGAAAATTTCCGCGCGGTATGTTATAATATGATAATAATAAAATAGGGGGGATATTTTTACCGTGAGAATATCGCTTGTAGCTATGCCGGAGATCGTTACAGATATACTGAATATTATCAAAACTATATCTGTTTTTGATATTATAGATATAGTATGTGTGTCGGTGCTCCTGTATTTCCTGTATAAATTCATCAGAGACAGACGCGCAGGCAGACTTGCTGTAGGTGTACTGCTTCTTATCGTTGCACTGGTAGTTAGCAATCTGCTTGATATGTACCTGCTTCAGTACATCTTGCAGAATATATTCCAGGTGGGAATAATCATGCTTGTTATCCTATTCCAGCCGGAGATACGCTCTGTGCTTGAAAAGGTGGGAACAACTCCCCTCATGGGTCTTAAAAGCATCGGTGAGGCAAAGGACAGCGCAAGCGGTGCGGCGGTTATCGATGAGATTGTGTCGGCGGCATGTGACCTTGCGGCTACAAAGACAGGTGCGCTTATCGTGTTCGAGAGAACAACGAAGCTGGGGGATATGATCCTTACGGGTACTGTAATCGATGCATACCCTGCGGCCGCGATGATCAAAAATATCTTCTTCAACAAGGCTCCCATGCACGACGGTGCGCTTATCGTCCGTGATATGAGACTTCACGCGGCGGGATGCTTCCTTCCCTTAACAAACAATCCGGATATTATCAAGGACCTCGGCACCCGTCACCGCGCAGGTATCGGAATGAGCGAAAACAGCGACGCGATCGTTGTTATCATCTCCGAGGAAACGGGAACTATCTCCACAGCAGTTGAAGGCAAGCTTGTAAGAGGATACAAGAAGGAAACCCTTACTGCATTCCTCCGTTCACAGCTTATCGGATCAGATGAGGCGGACCGCAAGAAGTTTGACATCATCGGCAAGGTTAAGGAACTGAGAAACCACGAAAAGAAATAATTGTTTTGCAGATTTAGGAAGGAATAGTATGTCTGACATTAATCGAACAAAGACAGATAATGCAAAGAATAAACACCAAAGACATCTTTCGCATATTGCAAAGATCGTGTGTGTTTTTGTGGCGTTTGTCATGTGGATATATGTAATGATGGTGGAGAGTCCCGAGTATGAGGAGACCTTCAGCTATGTTACGGTTGAGCTTGTCAATGCCGACAGACTGATAGAGGAAAAAGAGCTTGCAATATACAACGGCTACGGCACGATGATAGATATTACTCTTTCAGGCAAGAAGAGCGTGCTTTCAAAGCTTTCTCCTGCCGATATAGTTGCATCGGCTGACGTCAGCACCATAACGGGCGAGGGTGGAAGATACAACTGTAAGATCACGGTTGATGTTCCTTCAGGTTGTCAGGTAGTGAGCATGTCTCAGGAGACTGTGTCCGTGTATGTTGATAAATCCGAGCAGATAAATATGCCGCTTGGTGAGATAAGAGAGAACACAAATCTTCCCGAGGGCGCATTTACCGGTACTATCGAGTATCCTGTTGATATGGTAACCATAACCGGTCCCTCGATCATTACTGCGAGAGTTGACAGGGCGGTTGCAAAGCTGGATCTTTCCGGTATACGTAAGACTGCCAATATCACAGCGGATATTATTCTCTACGACAAAGACGGCAACCGCATAAACAGCCCATACCTCGACTATTACCCCAAGCAGGTCAGCGTAACAGTGCCCGTGCAAAAGACTGTGACGGTAAATATTGACATTCTCTTCAAGCACGGATTCCTTGGCTACAACAACACGTCTGTGGCAGTTTCTCCCGCTACTGTAGAGGTTACGGGAGACGTGGACGTGATAAACAAGGGTAACCTTATAGCATCCATTGTGCTTGACGAAAAGACAGATTTCGAAAAATTCCGCTGTCAGGAAAAGTTTATGCTTGACGCAGTGGATGGAGTTACTCTGTCTGTGAGTGAGGTTGAGGTTACTGCAATTATTGACAGTTCAATCATCAGCACTCGCGATATAACAGTTCCTGCTAACAATATTATGGACACAGGTGCCCGTCCCGGTGTTGAATACACATATGAGAGACAGGCAACACCGATCGTACTTATGGGACCGCCTGCAGCTCTTGCGGCTATTGATCCTGAAGACATCACCCTTGTGCTCGATATGAGTCCCTATAGTGAATCAAACGGTAGCTCGTCCAAGGTGAACGCAAAGATTGTGATCGATTCCGATGTGGCAGACGAAGTTATCGAAATAGGTGTTTATCCCATAAAAGTAGTATTTGGCAAATAATATGAGCGAGAAAAAGAGGATACAAGTTAACGATATTCGCGTTATGTACCGTGACGGACAGCGCGACTTTGAGGCTGAGGCAATAGCTAAGGCATCCGCTCTTATTACGAAAAGAGTCGGTGTAAAGCCGCGAAATGTCAGAATATCGAAAAAATCAATAGATGCGCGGCGGGAGTTATCATTCGTTTACTCTGTTACGGCGGAAATTGACAATCCGAAGCGCAAGATCACCGACCCGCAGATCAGAGAATACACAGAAGCGGAGCTTGAGCTTTCACAAGGAACAGAAAAGCTGGAGCACCGACCTGTTATCGTGGGCTTCGGACCTGCGGGAATGTTCGCGGGACTGCTCCTCTCTGAGATGGGGTACAAGCCTCTCATTCTTGAACGCGGCGCGGATGTGGACGAAAGAACCGCGGCGGTTGAAAGATTCATTAAGCTAGGCGTGCTTGACACAAACACAAACATCCAGTTTGGAGCAGGCGGCGCAGGTACGTTTTCTGACGGTAAGCTGACCACCAGAATCAACGACCCTCTGACAGCCTATGTACTCAAAAAACTGTACGAGCTTGGCGCACCCGAGGATATTCTCTATAAGGCGAAGCCGCATATCGGCACTGATATTTTGCGAGAGGTCGTTGCGAATACAGACCGTCGCATAAGAGAGCTGGGCGGTGAGATCAGATACAAGACGACGGCAAAGGATATTCACGACGGAAAGCTGACTGCAGACGGGGAAGTGATTCCCTTTGACGTGCTTATTCTTGCCACAGGACACAGCGCGAGAGATACCTATGCGGAGATCATGAATAGCGGATTTGCGGTCGAGCCCAAACCGTTTTCAGTGGGCGTTCGTGCAGAGCATCTGCAGAGTGATATTGATACCGCAATGTTCGGAGATCACGCGGGAGACCCGTACCTCGGACACGCGGAGTATCAGCTTTCGTACAGACGGGGCGAGAGAGGGTGCTACACCTTCTGTATGTGTCCGGGCGGAACAGTCGTACCCTCGGCAAGTGAGGAGTTCGGCGTTGTAACAAACGGAATGAGCACCAGAGCCCGTGACGGCAGAAATGCCAATGCGGCGGTTTGCGTCTCTGTTCTGCCGGGCGACTACGGGGATGACCCGCGCGCGGCTATTGAATTCCAGCGGAATCTGGAGAGACAGGCATACACCCACGGCGGTGGTGGCTACACAGCTCCCATGCAGACTGTGGGGGACCTGCTTGACGGAAAAAGCGGCACGGAATACTCGAAAATCGTGCCCACATACCGCGACGGAAACGTAAAGTGCGCGGATCTTACAAAAATATTCCCCTCTTTTGTAACGGAAATGCTGAGAGCGGGAATTGTTGACTTCGGCAGAAAGATAAAGGGATACGATGAGAGATGCGTTCCCCTGACAGGAGTTGAAACAAGAACCTCTGCTCCCGTCAGAATACTCAGAGGAGATGATCTTGTGGCTCTCGGAAAGCGGAGAATCTACCCCTGCGGTGAGGGTGCGGGATATGCAGGCGGAATCGTCAGCGCAGCAGTTGACGGTATCAGAGTAGCCTCAAGGATAATAGAAAAATACGCAGAAAAATAAATTTTAGGAGTGTCATATGCAGCAGCGCGCCACCGTACTTGAAACTGACGGCAAAATCGCCGTTATTAAAGTGAGCAGAGCCTCTATGTGCGAGGGATGCCACAAGCTTGGCGGAGATGGCGGCTGCGGCGGACACTGCGAGATAACAGGTCTTGTTGCGGGAAACGGCAAGACTATGACCGCGAGAGCGCAGAACAACATAGGCGCTGTAGCAGGGGACAAGGTTGAGGTGGAGTCCGACAGCGGACGTGTCATCGGATATGCTGCCCTTGTGTTTATTCTCCCGATAGTAGTGTGCGGTCTGTTTTACTGGCTTGGAAGCATGGTATTTGATTCCACCCTCGGTGCTGTTTTATCTGCTGCCGCGGGATTTGCGCTCAGCTTTTTCGGAATAGCTGTATTTGATAAAATGAAGAGAAACAAGCTGCCCGATATTAAGATAACAAGAATAATCGGACAAAATGAGGACGGACAGCTTAATTAACTTGCGAAAATAATAAAAATAAATATATAAGCGAGAAGTGTATAATGTATCTGAAGAATAAGTGGGCGGTAGCTGCAACGCACAAGCAAATGCAGGCCGACCCGACAGTGCGCGAGATCGCACAGGAGCTTGGCATACGACTGCCTACCGCCCGGCTCCTTTTTAACCGCGGGTGCACGACACCTAAGATGGCAGTAAACTTCCTTTCAAAGAAGGAGGAGCAGATCCACGATCCATTCATCATGAAGGACATGAGAGCGGGTGCTGAGAGAATAGTTGACGCTGTGAGAAACGGCGAAAAGATCGTAATCTACGGCGACTATGACGTAGACGGAGTTACCTCTGTAAGCTGTCTGCACCTGTATCTTTCATCTCTCGGAGCCAACGTGTCATATTACATCCCATGCCGCTCCGGTGAGGGATACGGTATGTCGGAGACTGCAATCAGGCGGCTTGCTGCTGAAGGATGTCAGCTCATCATCACCGTTGACACGGGTATTACTGCATCCTATGAGGTGAGTCTGGCGAGTGAACTTGGAGTGGACGTTGTTGTGACGGACCACCACGAATGTCACGCGGAGATACCATCTGCAGTAGCTGTCATCAATCCCCGCCAGCCTGACTGCCCGTATCCGTTTAAGGAGCTTGCAGGTGTCGGCGTTGTATTCAAGGTGCTCTGCGCTGTGGAGTCGCTTCTTAATCCGGACGTTCCCCTTGTAGACTGTGTACGCAAGATATCCCATGGGTACTGCGACCTTGTTGCCATCGGTACGGTTGCCGACGTTATGCCCATTGCTGACGAGAACAGACTCATTGTCAGCTACGGTCTCTCACTCATTGAGAATACGGAGCGTCCCGGACTTTATGCCCTTATAGGCGCAACACGTTCGGAGTCAAAATACAACACAAAGCGAAAGGTGACGGCGTCATTCATCGGCTTCACCATTGCGCCGAGAATAAATGCAGCCGGCAGGATCAGAGATGCGTCAATTGCGGTGGAGCTGCTCCTTTCAAAGGACAAGGAGACGGCTGAGCCTATAGCAAAGACCCTCTGCGACATTAACCACGAACGCCAGGAAGAGGAAAACACCATAACCGACGAGGCGTATGCAAAGATAACTGCTTCCCATGACTTTGATCGTGATCCCGTAATCGTTCTTGACGACAGCACATGGCATCACGGAATTATCGGTATCGTTGCCTCACGTATTACAGAAAAATACGGCTGTCCGTCTATTCTTATCTCGTTTGAAGGCTCGGAGGACGGCGAAATCGGCAAGGGCTCGGGCAGAAGCATCAAGGGCATGAATCTTGTTGATGTGCTGGGTAAGTGCGGAGACCTGCTTGAAAAGTTCGGCGGTCATGAGCTTGCGGCGGGACTCACTATCAGACGCGAAAATCTCGACGAATTCAAGAGACGTATTAACGAATGTGCAAGAGAGTGCCTCTCGTCCGGCGGTACGGAAACAGTCCTTGAAGCAGAGTGCGAGCTTGTGCCTCATGACATCACAATGGAGCAGGTTAACGAGCTATACTATCTCGAGCCTTACGGAACTGCAAATCCCGTTCCTACCTTTGTTATGTACGGTGTTGATCTTTACGATACTGCGCTGGTGGGCGGCGGAAAGCATACCAGACTTACTCTCAAAATTGGTCGCAGCTACGTTACCGCAATGTGCTTCAGACAGACTCTTGACGAGCTTGACATATACCCCGGAGATATCGTGGATATCATGTTCACTCTTGACATTAACGAATATCAGAATCAGAAGAATTTGCAGATGATAGTCAAGGATGTACGGCTGACAAATGCACAACTGGACAGCGAGGATGCTGAGAGGGAAGTGTATGCATCTGTTAAGCGAGGCGAGTCACTTTCGGATATTGGCGAAAGCATCTCTCCTGACGATATCATTCCCACAAGAGATGATTTCGGCGCGGTATACAGCGTAATGAAGCGGGAATTGAGAGTAGAACACGAGATATTCTCTATCCGCGCACTTTTACATCTTATGAAGAGCCATGGATACAAGATCGGATATGTGAAGATGAAATTTATCCTCGCCACATTCTCCGAGCTTAATATACTGAATATCAAGAAGATTGACGAGGAGAGGGAGATCTACGCCTTCAAGTACGTCTTTATGGATTCAAAAACAAATTTGGACAAATCCAATATTTACAGAAAACTGAAAGCTGACTACGGTCAGAAGTGATTGACTATGGAAAACGAAGTAAAAATTGCTGTGAACATGAACCCGAATATCGATAAGATACTTGCGGTAATAGAAAACAGCGAGAAAAATTATGATGTGGAGAAGATCGAGCGTGCTTATCTGTACGCAAGAGAGCTTCACGAGGGACAGTTCCGTGTAAGCGGCGAGCCCTATATCTCTCACCCCATTGCGGTTGCGGAGATTGTAACGGGCCTCGGACTCGACACGGACTCGATTTGTGCCGCTTTTCTTCACGATACGGTAGAGGACTGCCCTGACAAGACCAGCGTTGATATTGTAAGACAGCTCTTTGGCGACGAGGTTGCCATGCTGGTTGACGGCCTTACAAAGATGAAGATGATCAACGTGGAGGACAAGGAAGAAGAAAACATGGAGAACATCAGAAAGATGCTTCTTGCCATGTCAAAGGATATCCGCGTTATCTTCATCAAGCTTTGCGACAGACTTCACAACATGCGTACTCTTGCAGTTAAAAAGGACGGAAAGAGACGTCTTACTGCTCTTGAAACAATGCACGTTTACGCGCCTCTCGCTCACCGTCTCGGTATGCAGAGGATCAAGCAGGAGCTGGAAAACCTTGCTCTCTCATATCTTGACCCCATCGGTTACGCTGAGGTGTCAGATCATATCGAGAATAAATACGGACAGAATCAGAACTTTATTGAGAATACCCGTGCCTTTGTTGCGGAAAAGCTCATGGAATATAACATCAACTTCAATCTTGAAGGGCGCGTTAAGACGGTTTATTCCATTTACCGCAAGATGTTCAATCAGAACAAGAGCTTTGACGAGATCTACGACTTTTACGCTATCCGTATCATCGTTGACACGGAGCTTGAGTGCTACACGGCTCTCGGTATAATCCATGAGTTGTTCAAGAGCATTCCCGGCCGTTTCAAGGACTATATCTCTACACCGAAGCCAAATATGTACCAGTCGCTTCATACAACCGTTATCGGACGCGACGGTATTCCCTTTGAGGTTCAGATCAGAACAAGGGAGATGCACCACGTTGCCGAATACGGTATCGCTGCCCACTGGAAGTACAAATCCGGTGAAAAGAGCAAGGAGGATATCGACCAGAAGCTTCAGTGGATCTCCAAGCTTATCGACACCGAGGACGGAGCTATCGATACCGAGGACTTCATGCACGCCCTCAAGATCGATATTTTCTCCGACGAAACTCTCGTGTTTACACCGAAGGGCGACGTTATCTCGCTACCGCAGGGTGCAACGCTTATCGACTTTGCTTATGCTATCCATTCCCAGATCGGTAACAGAATGGTAGGCGCGAAGATCAACGGTATGATCGCTCCCATTGACAGAATGCCTCAGACAGGTGAGATCATTGAGATCCTTACCTCTGCGTCTTCAAAGGGACCGAGCCGCGACTGGCTGAAGATAGTTAAGACAAGTGAAGCAAGATCCAAGATCCGCGCCTGGTTCAAGAAGGAAAAACGCCCTGAAAACATCAAGATCGGTATAGCGGAGCTTGACAAGGAATTTGCGAAGTACAAGGTTAAGCCGACTGATGCGCAGAAAGTGGAAATCGTTGCCGCTGCCTCAAAAAAGCTGGGCATGAAGGACTCCGATGACCTTTACAATGCGGTAGGCTACAACGGCGTTGCCATGACCAAGGTGGTAAACAAGCTCAAATCAGAGTACGAGCGCATTGTAAAGCCTGAAGAGCATATTCCTGTTATTACTGACACATCACAGGTTCCCACAAAGCCCAGCAAGAGGATCCGTTCCTCCGGCGGTGTTGTTATTGACGGTGAATACGGCTGTGAGGTTAAGTTTGCCAAGTGCTGTAACCCCCTCCCGGGAGATGATATTATTGGATTTGTAACAAAGGGATACGGCGTTTCCATCCACAAGCACGATTGTCCCAATGCGGTTGCAGGAAGAAAGAATCCCGAAAATGCCGACCGTTGGATCAGTGCGGAATGGGATAACGACAGCTTCATTACACCTGAGGGAAGAGCGCTTTACGAGGTAGTACTGCAGGTGTTTGCGGAAAACGACATTATGCTTCTTGCAAATATCACAGCGGCTATTGCCGACATGAAGGTTTCTCTCCTCTCTATTAACACAAAGAAACGTACAGAAAGCGACATAATCATAAATCTTACTGTAGGATGTAAGAATATCGAGCACTACAACTCCATTCTTTCACGCCTGCGTAACATTAACCATATCCACAGCATAGAGCGCGGATATTCATAATGAGGTAGAAAATGCTTGCAATTATTCAAAGGATAAACGGCGGAGAAGTAGTTATTGACGGAAAGACTGTCGCAAAGTGCGATGGACTTGGCCTTCTCGTACTGCTTGGAGTTACTCACGAGGACACAGAGGAGGACGCGAGACTGCTTGGTGACAAGATAGCAAAGCTGCGAATCTTTTCCGACGAGAACGATAAGATGAACCTGTCCGTGCTTGACGTGGACGGCGGCATTATCGTGGTGTCAAACTTCACCCTGTACGGTGCATACCGCAAGGGTAACCGCCCGGACTACATGAATTCAGCTCATCCCGGCCATGCAGAGCCTTTGTACGAATATTTTGCAGAGCACATGAAAACTCACACACCCAAGGTGGAAACAGGAGTGTTCGGAGCTGACATGAAGGTGAAGATCACAAACGACGGACCCGTTACCATGCAGCTTGATTCAAACGTACTGAGGCAACCGAAAAAATGAATATAGGAATTGAAACATACGGAACGATAAAGCCGTATTATATACAGACTCTCGCGATGATCTACTTCCCTGGGGCACGCTTCCCGGAGCTTGATCACATATTTGAGGCGGACTTGAGGATCTTTGTTGAGGTGATCAAACGCGACGGTGAAATCATGGCAAATGCTGCCTTGATACACGGTTCCGAAGGCTACCGCTGGACGGAGACGATTAAAATTGACAGCGTTCACGGAGATCTTGACCGTGCCAAGAAGGTGGCGGCAGGCAAAGCGTTCGTGAAAGCTGCCGAGAGGATGACGGGAATCGTGCCGCCGTGGGGTATTCTCACAGGTGTACGCCCTGCAAAGGTGGCAACGGAGCTGCTTGAGAGAGGATACACCCCCGAGGAATGTGCAGATATAATTAAACAAGACTACGCTGTAAGTCCCATTAAGGCACGTCTTGCTACTGACGTTGCGGTGGCTGAGGGGAAGATCATCACCCCCGAGTCTCGACGCGAGTGCAGTGTGTACGTGGGCATACCTTTCTGTCCTACAAGATGTGCTTACTGCTCATTCGTGTCGTACACATCGCCAAAGCTGCTCTCCCTTATTCCGGACTATCTCGATGCGCTCGAGAATGACATTGACGGAATCTTTTCCGTTATCCGTGAGCTTGGGATGAACGTGTCAACCGTTTACATCGGCGGCGGAACACCCACGATTCTCGATGCATCACAGCTTGACAGACTGCTTGGTAAGATCAACTCTCACGTAGGCGGACTTAAGGAATTTACCCTTGAAGCCGGCAGACCTGACACGATCACTGTGGAAAAGCTGAAGGTTGCCGCTTCTCACGGAGTTGACAGAATAAGCGTGAATACACAGACCCTCAACGACGAGGTGCTTCGAAAGATCGGCAGAGCACACGATACAAGAATGTTCTTTGAAGCATACGAGGCGGCAAAATCATGCGGTATTAAGAATATTAACGTTGATCTTATCGCAGGACTCCCTTACGATACAACAGAATCCTTCCGCGATACGGTAGACCGCGTTATCGCACTTGATCCCGAGAATATCACCGTACACACATTCAGCGTCAAGCGCTCGTCAGAGTTTAAGACAGAGGGAAGATTTGACGCAGATTCCCGTACTGCCGCAGACAGCGTGGCATATTCGCAGAGTGCGCTGACAGATGGGGGATATCTCCCATATTATATGTACAGACAGAAGAACACTGTAGGAAACCTCGAGAATGTAGGCTACGCAAAACCGGGTCACGAAGGACTTTACAACATATATATGATGGAAGAAGTGCATACTGTATTTGCGGCAGGCGCTTCATCTGTCACAAAGCTGGTGTCAGTTCCCGATTCTGACGGCAACGTGCGTATCGAGCGACTGTTCCAGCCCAAATACCCCTACGAATATCTTGACAATCACAGAGGGGAGACTGCACAGGAAAAGCTTGACAATATGAGAAAGACGGCACTGGAGTTTTTTGGAAAATAAACCACCGAAAGGAGACTGTTTATGAGACATCTTAAGAACTTGAACATTAACAGCGAAAGCGAAGCGGAAGAATTTGTAAAGCAGTGTGAAGCGCAGTTCAGCCGCGACCTTGACGAAGCTATAGAGCACGTTTTCGATGTAGAGGACGTTCGAATAATCACACTCTCCGGACCTACCTGTTCAGGTAAGACAACTACTGCAACAAAGCTGGAGGAGAGAATAGAGCGAAGCGGAAAGAACGCGGTAATGCTCTCGATCGACGACTTTTTCTTCGGCAGAGACGACAGAAATGACGTAGATGGCGAAGCACCCGACTACGACTCCGTTAAGGCGATCGACCTCGAATATCTGCAAACATTTACTGCGGATCTTTTGGCGGGCAAAACCGTTCACGTGCCCAAATTCAGCTTTACAGAGGCAAAGAGAGTCGGATATGAAGAATATACCCCCGATTCCCGTGATATATATATCTATGAAGGGATCCAGGCGGTCTATCCTGAAGTTACATCTCTCTTTGGCGGAAAATACAGAAGCGTTTACATCCGACTTGATGAGGACGTGGAGTATAACGGAGTGGTTCTTGACAGCAATGAGCTTCGTTTCCTGCGACGCATAGTCAGAGACTACAAATTCCGCGATGCCACAGCGGAGTTTTCATTCCACCTGTGGCAGACTGTCCGCTCGAATGAGGAGAAAAACATATTCCCGTATGCAAAGAGTGACGTTTATATCAACTCATTTTTGCCATACGAGCCGTTTATCATCTCCCATTACGCCATAGACGTGCTTTCCACCATGCCAAAGGATAGCCAGTACAGAGATGAAGCGGACGCGCTTATAGAAAAGCTGAGGGTGTTCGATAACCCCTATTTCAGCGACCGAATGGTTCCAGACAATTCAGTGTTCCGCGAGTTTATCGGAGCAAGATAATCGGAGGCATTATTGCACAGCTCACACCCCGAATATATAAAAGGAAGTAAAAGAAAAAAGAGTACCTTCCTCTCCGGGGTGCTGGTTCTGACCATATCGGGACTTTTTGTGAAAATTGCGGGACTAATGTTCAAGATCCCGATGAACTATATCGTGGGAGACACGGGTATGGGGTACTACAATTCCGCCTACTCCGTGTATACCATGTTTTATATGCTCTCTACCGCAGGGCTACCGGTCGCCATATCTGTTATGGTGTCGGAGAAGCGGTCCCGCGGAAATATTAAGGCGGCAAAGCTTGTATATCGGCTGGCGCTATCCGTGTTCTTTGTGATCGGACTTTCAGCATGTCTTGTGATGCTCGTTTTTCCTGATGCGCTCGCAGGTGTGATAAAATCGGAGAACTGTGCACCGTCTGTTGCTGTAGCCGCGCCGGCGATGTTTTTTATCTGCATATCAAGTGCCCTGCGAGGATACTTCCAAGGCTGCGGAAACATGGTCCCCGTTGCGCTGTCACAGTTTATTGAGGCTGTAGGGAAGCTCATCGTGGGAGTTGGGGCGGCGTCATATGCTGTGAGACAAGGATATGCTGTCCACATTGTAGCCGCTTACGGAGTGGCAGGACTTACTCTCGGCTCGTTTCTCGGAATGGTGTATCTTCTGCTTGCCAAATTTATCAGGCGAGACAGAGATCTGTACGCAGATCAGGATTGCTTATCCGACGAGGTGTGCGGCAAGCGGGATATACTGAAGCGGTTTCTTGTGATCTCATTCCCCATAACGGTCAGCGCCTCCGTAATGAGTCTTACAAACATGATAGATACCGCGCTGATACAGAGAATTCTGCAAAACTCTGGTATGAGCGAGGAGACTGCCGCATCCCTTTACGGAAACTACACATCCCTTGCGGTGCCCATGTTCAATTTGCCACCCGTGCTTGTTTATCCCATAGCATACGCACTTGTACCGTCAGTTGCGGCGGCGTTTGCATCGGGAAACAGAACTGCGGCAAGAGAACGAATAGAATCATCAATCAAATATGCGGTGATAATAGCCTTGCCATGCGCTCTCGGAATGGGAACAATGGCGGATCCCATACTGTGCCTTCTTTATAAAGCAGAATCGGCACATCTGGCAGCTCCGCTTCTTACATACCTTGCGCCCTCGTCATTTTTTGTGTGCATACTTGCCCTGACAAACTCCGCTCTTCAGGCATGCGGGCAGGAGAAAAAGCCTGTGCTCTCAATGCTGGCAGGTGCGGCGGTGAAATGTATCTCAAGCATTGTACTGCTTCAAAAAATCGGAATTGCGGGCGCACCGATTTCTACATTTATTTGTTATGCTACCGTTACCGCGCTGAATTTGTATTTTACCGTAAAATATACCGGTGTGCGATGCAGCCTTGGTAAGACCCTTGTTTTACCTCTTGCCGGCAGTGTGCTTTGCTCCCTTACCGCAATAGTGGTTTGCAGATTCCTTGCGGCGAGCATGGGAATTAAGCTCGGATGCGTGGCAGGAATTTTCGCGGGAGCAGCGGTATATTGTGCGTTTATTTTGCTGTCGGGAGCTGTTCGACGTGATGAAATAGCCTCGGTGCTTAACAGGACCAGAAAAAAGAAAGGAAAACTAAACCTTGGAGATCAAAGAACTTAAAGAGAAGCTTGTGACGGAAGAAAAGCATGATTTTGAGTCCCTCTGTCAGCTTGTAGAAGTGCTCCGCAGTGAAGAGGGGTGCATGTGGGACAGAGAACAGGATCACCGCTCCATCCGTTCGGATATAATTGAAGAAACATATGAAGTAGTTGAAGCCATCGACAATGACGACATGACCCTGCTTCGCGAAGAGCTGGGAGACGTGCTGTTTCAGGTAATGTTCCACAGCCGGATCGAAGAGGAAAAGGGAACGTTTGAGATAAACGACGTTATCGGTGACATAATCGACAAGATGATACTCCGTCATCCCCATGTGTTCGGGGAAGTGAAAGTAGGCAGCTCCGGTGAGATTCTGGACAACTGGGATAAGATCAAGACCGTTGAGAAATCCCGCCTGACTCTCCGCGAGACTCTTGAGGCTGTTCCGAAGCAGTATCCCGCGCTTCTCCGTGCAAAGAAGGTGGTAAAGAAGGCTCGCAAGGGCGGACTTGATGTAACTGCAAGTGAGGATGAGCTTTCTGATTTGGTCGGCGCACTTAAATACACAAAGGGCGAGACAAGAACACGTCTCCTTACGGAGATCATATTCACAGCTGTTATGATGAGTGACGAGGGAGAGGATGTAGAGAAGAATCTCTCGTTCAGAATAAATAAGTTCATTGACGGCTGTGCAGAGGAATGAGGTAAAACATGAGACTTGACAAATTTTTGAAGGTTTCCCGAATAATCAAGCGCCGCACCGTGGCAAATCAGGCTTGTGACACAGAGCACGTTGAAGTAAACGGCAGACGCGCCAAGGCATCTTACGACGTTAAGGTCGGGGATGAGATCGCTGTGACCTACGGTGAGCGCACACTGAAGTTCAAGGTGCTTGACATAAGAGAACACGTGGCGAAGGCTGATGCCGCATCAATGTATGAAATAATCAGCGAATAACGGGAATAAAGAATAGTGTGGGCATACATTTTGCTCTTGCTTCATATAATCAAACAAACGCAGAAAATGCGGGAGGAACTATATGGAGAGAGAACAGAATGTATGCCTTTTTTCGCGCAGTCGAATGGAGATAAGCGGAGTTGAGGAGGTAGAGAGCCTGACTGAAGAGCAGATCGTGCTTTCGTCAGACCTTGGTATGATCGCCATTGACGGACGCGGACTGAAAATGGAAAGCTTCAGCACAGAGCGAGGGGAAGTGAAGCTTGTGGGAGAAGTTGACAGCTTCTATTACTACGGCAAGCGAGATAAGGGCGAAAAACGGGGCGTATTTGGAAAATTGTTCGGATGATCTTATTTTTTGATAAATAATGGAAATTTTTATAGAAAAACAGCTCATAAGTGTCGGATATTCTTTTATTTTGGGGTTGATTTTTGGCGCATCCTATGATATTATAAGAATGATACATATACTCAGCGGTACTGTGTCGTTTTCCGGCGGAGAAAAAAGAGTGAAAAAAGGGAAGCTTCCGTTTCTGCTCTTTCTCTTGACCGATCTTATTTACATGAGTGCCGTATCTGTTGTGTTTTCCGTGTTCGTGTATATCGTGAATTACGGCGACTTTCGAGGGTATCTTCTGCTTGGAACAGTGGTTGGATTTGTGCTGTACCACTTCACACTCGGGCGTGTGGTGGCGTATTTTTTGGATTTGATCGCACGTGCCATCCGAGCAATTCTCCGCTATACCGTAGCAATTCCCGTGGGATTTTTGCTTCGGATCATAAGAAAGCTTGCCGCACCGGTCTACAGATACACCATTGGAATTCTGATCGGCAGGCTGAACGAGATAAGGCTTTGCCGACGGAACAGAAAATACCTCAGACGAACATTAGACGAGTTATCATTCGACATTAAACAGTGAAAGGAGCGCCTCAAAAGTGAACGGAATACTGAAGAATACATTTATCCGCATGGCTATGCTTGCGCTCATACTGTTTTTCGGAATACTGTTTGTGACACTGCGACTTGAGAACAATGCTCTTTCCGCACGCGCGGATGATTTGAGAGAAGAAGCAGAGCTGCTGAGAGAGGACATAAACGAGCTGAAGGCTGATCTGGACCGTCCCTTTGATGCAGAGTACATCGCAGAGGTAGCACAGGAAAAGCTGGGACTCAGATACCCCCAAGAGGTAGTCTTCTACACAGGCGAGAACTAAATAACACGATCCTCGGCAACAAGACCGGGGATCTTTCTTTTTTTGTTCGGTAAATCGGAAGTGAAATTCCTGTTTTTGCCGTTTTTTCTTTTGCCTGTAAATACTATACGGCAAGATATTACAGATGCTCCAATATTGTGAAAAATGATGAATATGACATGAATAAATGTTGCAATTATGTTGCATATGCATAAAAATCGTTGATTTGAGCGCGCCGTTGTGATATCATATCCTCGCGGCGGACGAAACGTGTCCCCGAAGAATCTAATCAGGAGGATTACAAATGAACGTTATTAAAAGATTCATTGGCGCGGCTCTTGCATCTCTTATGATCATGGGTAGCGCGGTGATGACATTAGCGAGAAACTTTGACGATGTAAAAGAAGACAACCCCGCCAAGGTCGAAATTTCGATCCTTACTGACATTGGTGTTATTAAAGGCACGGGGGAAAATGAGTTCTCTCCCGATGAAAACGTTACAAGAGAACAGATGGCGGCATTCCTCTTCCGTCTTATGATGGGCAGAGATGATGCGGGCAGAGTAAACACCACTAAGTTTGAAGACCTTTACGAGCCTCACTACCACGGAGCGATCTCCTGGGCAAATGCGGCAGGCTACATTAAGGGTATCTCCCCGAAGAGATTTAACCCTACAGGAGGCATTACAAAACAGGATGCTATGACTATGCTCGTTCGTGCCCTTGGTCAGGCAAACGACAGCATGGATGCAGGTTATCCCTGGTCATACGTTAACGCAGCAGTTAAGCTTGGTCTTGACCGCGGTCTTGAGGACGTGGCATACACCGACACACTCACAAGAGCGGAAACCGCAGTCCTTCTTTACAATGCGCTCACATCCGAGTACCTTGTAGGCAGAACTACTGTTAACGGAAGCATTTACTTCGAGTCCACCTCAATCATTGAAGAGGTTTACGGCTACTCCATGGCAGTTGGTACAGTTGTTGCAACAAACGACTACACACTTGACGGCGCAACGGTTGTTAAGAACGGCTACGTTACCGTAAGATGCATTTCTGATGACGGCGTGTTCTTTATGACAGTGCCCGCATCCGAGATGAAGCTTGAAGGCGAAGAAAACGAGCACATCGCCAAGAGCTTCTCCATCATCTACAGCAAGGAAAACGGCAAGTACAAGGTTCTCTCCGCTGTACAGACAACTTCTGCTGAGGAGTTTGATGCGATCGAGATCGACGAAAAGCTTGATAAGGTAGTGATCGGCGAGGACAAGTACACACTTGTTGACGAGTTCTCCGATGAGCTCACAACCAACAATAACGAGATCATGCTCTTCGCATTTGACTCGGACGGCACACTTGAGCTTATTGAAACAACTGAGGAGCTTTCCCCTCTTCTCGGCTTCTACCGCGTAACTCTCATGGAAGACAGAGGTCAGGCGAAGATCGCTATTATCCGCGTGTTCGATAAGGGTATCTTCAGCGTTGACAAGAACGGCGGTATCAACATTGCAGGCGGTAAGACAGCAGACGAGCTTGATCTCACAGGTATCAGCGAGGTTAAGGACGGCGACAGAGTTCTCTACTACTACAACAAGGTAACAGGCGAGCTTGAAATTGCAAAGAAGCTTGAGATCGTAACAGGCATTGTTACAAGACTTAACGGCAAGACTGTTAAGATCGGCGAGAACACATTTGATCTTGGCAACGAAACTGCAGGTATCACAGCAGATTCCATCAGAAATAAGCTTACACTCGGTGCATCCGCAACTGTAGCTGTACATAACGGCGCAGTTGTTGAGGTTATCGAAGGAACTGTTGCAGCAGAGTCCGGACGTTACCTCATCGCACTTTCCGATGCACACAAGGTTTACGAAAACGGCGCATTCCACTATGTAATGGAAGCGTACATTGACGGAGAGGAAAAGCACATCTACGTTAAGGATGACAGCGGCAGAGAGGGTCAGATCTACAGATTCACAGAGAGCGGCGGTACATACGCACTTATTGCTCCCACAGTAGAGGACGGCGTGATCCTCGCAGGCAAGAACGAGTTCGTTCAGAACGGTGGCGGTATTGACGAGATCGCTTACATCATTGAGTCCGCAAAGGGCACGAAGATCGAGCTTGGCGGCAGAAACTACTTCACTGTAACACCCGGTGAAGCAAACGCGGTCTCCTCCGTTAAGGGACTTTCCGCCCTCCGCTTCGTATGCGACAAGAACACTGTTATCGTTATTAATAACGGCGGCAAGCTTGTTCGTGTAACAGGTGCGTTTACATCCACTATCAACGTGAACGACGGCGCCGAGGTTGTTGCGATCCTTGACAACGAGGTTGGCTCCGTTGAGACAATGAAGCTTCTCTACATCTCCGACGGTTCAATCGGCAACTACGATATCGACGCAGACTTCGTTCGCATCCTTGCAGATCACGGCCTCGTATTTGAAAACAACAAGTCCTACACTGAGTACATTGTATATAACTTCGCAAGCGGCAAGATCGAGACAATGCTCTCCGATCACAGCGACCTTACAGTAGGTGAGGACTACAGATGCGGTAGCGACGGTACTGTAACAAACGATAAGGCTGAAGTTGTTCAGAGCGGCTTTGTAACAGGCTTCACATCCGGTACCGTATCCGTAGACGGTGCAACATTCACACTTGCGTCTGACGTTAAGATCATCGCTATCACAGACGAGTTCAAGACTGAAGATATGCAGCTTTCCGACCTCTACATGAAGCACATCGAGTTTGTGGCTGAACGTGGTGAGATCAAGCTCATTATCGCAGGCGGCGAGGCAAAGTTCACAGCAGAAGTAACTGCAACTGAAGGCAAGATCACACTCACACCCGACTTCGATATCTCCGCATTCGATGCTGGTGAGATCAAAGTAGAGAAGCTGACAGTAGGTGAGACTGAAATCTCTCTCGAGGGCGCAACAGTAAGCGTAACAGAAGAGGGCAAGATTGAGATCGTACTCGCTGATGCTACAGCAATAGTAAACGGTGAGTATCAGGCAGAAGTTGAGATCGGCGGCAAGACATTCGCCATCAGCTTCAACGTATAATCAAAACAAAAAAAGAGAGATGGGTTTAGTAACTCATCTCTTTTTTATTTTATTCAATTCGGAGAAGCCGTTTTGCGTTGCCCGAAAGTATAAGCTTTCGCTCTTCTTCGGTAATAAGGGGATCGCAGCAGATACCGCCGATGTAGATGCCCGGTGTGCATATAGGGTAGTCAGTACCAAACAAGAACCTGTCAGCCCCGAAGCGGTCAATTCCTTCGCGGATCAGTCCGTATCTGAACAGTCCGTGACCTGAGATGTCAACATAGTAGTTTTCACTCATAGCGAGACGGTTAAGCTGACGGTTGAACGCACCGAAATCTCCGGGGTGTGCAGCTACGATGACTGCGTTCGGATGACGCTGTACCATTTTGTCCATTGAGTCGTCCGACATGGTGTGAACGGAGAGTATCATGTCGTGGCGCTCTATCTCATCAATTATCCCGGAGAAGGCGTCACAGGCATAGTCATCCCAACCGTGAAGATATGGCACAAGCTCACCAACAAGGCGTACACCAAGGCCTGCCATACGCTCGATCTCGCGGCAGGATTCATCGTAGAAATAAGGGTGAACGTGGAATCCGGGAATGTAGAAGTCACCCAGCTTTTCTTTAAGCTCCAGTGCAGATTCATTTAGTTTTCGAAGCGGCTCCCATGTTTCGCAAGAGCGGGGATATGCAAAGCTGTAGATAACGCTTCCGCAGATCTTTGTAACACCAAGTGAACGAAAATAAGGCTCAATCCCGTCGGTTGTCAGGGTACAATGATCCGGATGGGCGCAAATACTCTGTTCGGGTCCGAGAAAGGGATGTGTGTGGAAATCTATTATCTCGTAATTGTACATGGCAAAATCCTCCTCTTTTAGTAAAATTATAGGAAAAATATGCGTTTTTGTCAAGATTATCATTGGAAATACACGGTTTGACATGCGAAAACCTCCGTGATATAATACGTGCACCGCATGGCAAATACTTTATGCAGGTGGGGATCAGCATGAAGAAACAGGCTTTTGCGGTAACGTTGACTGCGGCAACACCAACAGCGGCGCGTCGGTATGCAGAATGGGATCTCTGCGTGCAGCAGTGAGCGAGAATCATGAATATCATGAGAAAAGGAGAAAAATATGATAAAAGGTAAAATAGACGGTCAGAGCTTTGTGCTCAGCACGCCGATTATTGTATCGGATACCATTGACTATCTCTCGGCAGAGTTTGAGTTCAGCGAAGACTGGCAGGGACTGGACAAGTGGGCGCATTTTGCTCACAGATCTGCTTCTCGAAGTGAGGATATTTCTGTTGTGTATGACGTTAAGATCACAGACGGAAAAATCGACAAGAGCGAGCATCTGAACCTTGGTGCAGGTATGTGGTCACTGTACATTCACGGCACGCAGATGGAGAACGGAACTCCGACTGTGCGTATTACTACTGAAGAGGACACATTTGCGGTACTCGAGTGCGGACTTCTTGCAGGTGAACCGCTTCCTCTTACACCCATGAGCGCGGCAGAGCGTATACTGGCAATGATCGGGGATCTCGGAAAGCTTGTTTCGGTTAATAAAACTGACATTGTGTCTGCACTCAATGAAATTGCTTTACGAACAGGTGGCAGCGGGGCAGCAGGAAACGCCGGTGTGACATACACTCCGAGTGTATCGGAAGACGGCGTTATCAGCTGGACCAACAATGGAGGTCTGCCCAATCCTGAGCCGGTGAACATCATGGGACCGCGAGGAGCCGACGGTAAAGATGGTGCGAACGGCAAGGATGGTAAAGATGGCGTGAACGGCAATGACGGTGAAGATGGAGCAGACGGCAAGACACCGGTGAAGGGAACAGACTATTGGACAGCGGCTGACAAGGCTGAGATGGTTTCGGATGTTCTTGCCGCGCTACCAACATGGAACGGAGGCAGCTACTGATGGCATACGATAAGATAATAGATTCTGCAAAACTCAATTCTGCCATGACGGCAACTGCCAATGCGATACGCGTCAAGACAGGCGGCACCGAGACAATCGAATGGGATGAAAGCACAGGATTTGCTTCTGCGGTTGAGACCATTGGGGGCGGCAGTGGGAATAACGGAGATGATGCTCTGAAAGGACTTATAGAAGGTTCAGCTACAGAACTGGTAAACAGCACAGCGACAACTGTAAGAACATACTGCTTTTATTCATCAAAATATACCAAGATCGACTTGTGCGTGACAAAAATCAATTCGAACGCATTTGCCAACAGTAAGCTGAATACCCTTATTCTTCGCTCCGGCACTGTGGTAACTCTGTCAAGTTTGGCAGCGTTCAACGGAATTACTGACTCTACCTGGGAAGAAGGAGATCCCCTTATGGGGACGCTATATGTTCCATCTTCTCTTGTGAACAGTTATCGCTCTGCAACAAACTGGTCCACATTGTTCAACAGAGGCTGGGAACTGAAATCTATAGAGGGGAGTGAATACGAATGATCGTTACTGAAAAGATTACGGTTAGGGGAAAAGAGTATGTGAGAACCTTCTCAGACCTCGGTTTTTTAATAAAGAAGGACGGCACAGATGAGCTGTATTCCGAGGCGATCGATCCGGCAGGGCTTGGCAGAACATACGCCGAAACTGACGAGCGAGAGGAGACGGCGTGATGGAAGCGGAAGTGATTATTACTGTTTGCGGACTTGCTGTGTCTGTTGCGACGTTCTTCATCGGTAGGTTGACCAGCGCGCGAAATGGCGGGCAGGAATACGGAGTAATGCTCACAGAGATAGGCTACATTAAATCAGGAGTTGACGACATGAAAAAGAAAATGGAGCAGTCAGACAGACGGTATATTGATCTCTCAGAGCGAGTAACATCTCTTGAAGAGGCTGTGAAGATATATCATCACGGAGAGTAGGTGGCAGACATGACTTTACCCTATAAACCGGGCAGTCTGGTTAAGATAACCTCGGCGTTCGGATATCGCACAGACCCCGTCAGCGGTCAAGAGAGCTCATTCCACGGCGGGATCGACCTTGTTGGGGTGGACTCAAAGAATCTTTATTCCCCTGTCAGCGGAGTGGTGCTTGTATCGCAGATGGTGACGGACAAAAGCAACCTCACATGGCAGTGGGGCAATTATGTATGCATCGGGGGCGACGACGGCAATCTTTACTATCTCTGTCACATGGCAAGTCGCGCCGTGGATGCAAATGAGCGAGTTGAGGAAGGCGATATTATCGGTATTGAGGGCAGTACCGGCTACTCAACAGGCAGTCACTGCCACTTTGAGGTGCGCGACAAGAACAACAAGCAACTGAACCCGGCTGAACTTCTCGGTATTCCCAATGTGGCGGGCGAAGTTATTACTGTTAACGCAAAAGTTATTACCGATAACACCGAAACAAGCGACAGTATCCCTGCTGAATGGTCGCGAGAGGCTGTGAAGTGGGCAACAAAAAACGGAATCCTGCAGGGCAACGAGAAAGGGGATCTCATGCTCCGTTCTACCGCAACGAGAGAACAGATAGTCACAATGCTTCACAGGCTGTACACGCAAATCAAAAAAGAATATTAAAATATCGGAGGTAAAATTATGATAAAGGTATTCACAAAGGAATGGCTCAAGGCGGCGACAATTCGCGCTATCAAGACCGTTGCGCAGACTGCTGTTGCAACAATCGGCACAGCTGCTGTTATCGGCGAGGTTGACTGGCTCATGGTCGGTTCTGCTGCTATGCTCTCCGGTGTGCTCTCTCTGCTCACAAGCATTGCGGGACTGCCCGAAGTTACTCCTTCGGAGTAATTCACGAGTTTTCTATGACAAGGAGAAAACTCTGCCCGAGGTTGACTCCGTCAACTCAACGAGTTCTATGCCGGAAGTTAAAACTGTAGAATAATTGAATAAGCGCAAAAAAACAGCAGGGGCGTGAAAACCTCTGCTGTTTGTGGTTTTTACAGGTTGTAATATCTGTCAAATTCTGCGGGATGGGGAATCTTTGAAAGCTCGCTGCATTCTGCTCTCTTGTTCTTGATGAAGTTCTTCAGAAGATCTTCAGGGAATACGCCGCCGACTGTAAGGTAATCGTGGTCAGCCTCGAGAGCGTCAAGTGCTTCGGGAAGAGAAGTGGGCAGACCCTTCAGCTTTGCCTTTTCCTCGTCGGAAAGGTGGAACAGGTTGAAGTCGTAGGGACCCCAGCCCTCTGCGTGAGGATCGATCTTGTTCTTGATTCCGTCAAGACCTGCCATGAGGATAGCCGCATAGCAGAAGTAGGGGTTGCAGGTTGCATCAGGGTTACGAAGCTCGAAACGACGAAGCTCGGGAGCCTTTGCGTAAGCGGGAATACGGATTACGGCACTTCTGTTGGAGGTAGCGTAGCCGACAGTAACGGGAGCTTCGAATCCGGGAACGAGACGCTTGAAGGAGTTTGTGCTGGGGTTGGTCAGCGCGCAGAGAGAGGCGATGTGCTTGAGAAGACCGCCCATGAAGTAGTGAGCAGTTTCGCTGAGTCTTGCGTAGCCGTTATCATCGGAGAATACAGGCTGACCGTCCTTCATGAGGAGCATATGAACGTGCATACCGCTGCCTGCTTCACCGTAAATGGGCTTGGGCATGAATGTAGCACTCTTGCCGTACTTCAGAGCTGTATTGTGGATGATGTACTTGATCATCATTGTTGCATCTGCCATGTGAACAACTTCGCCAAGCTGGGGCTCGATCTCAAACTGACCGGAAGCCGCAACCTCGGGGTGGTGATAGTTGATCTTGATACCTGCGTCAGTCATGTGCATGCACATCTCACTTCTGCATTCGTAGGATGTGTCAAAGGGCTTTGCGATGTGATAGTTCTTCTGCTTGGGTACAATAACGCCCTTGCCTTCAACCGCGCTGTTCCAGTAGGACTGCTTTGCATCAACAGTCGCACCGATGTAGCTTCCGTCAACGCCCCATGTTACCTCGTCGAAGAGATAGAACTCGAATTCGGGAAGGATCATCATTGTGTCCGCTACACCGGAGTCCTGCATTGCCTTTACAGCAGCCTTGATGATGTTTCTGGGGTACTGGGGAAGAGGACGGTTTTCGGGTGCGTCGATGATCATTGCGTTACCTGTCATTGACAGAGTGGGGATTTCGCAGAAGGGGTCGATAACCGCAGTGTCGGGATCGGGGATAAACACCATGTCGCTCTTTTCAACCACAGCGTAGCCGTAGTTGGATGCGTCAAATCCGATACCGTTCTTCATGGTTTCTTCAGAGAAGTTTTCGGCGGGAATGGTAACGTGTCTGTACTGACCGTTGATGTCGACCATCTTGAAGTCAACCATCTTGATGCCGTTTTCGTTAATGAGATTGATAATGTCCTGTACGCTCTTTGCCATATAGATCTCCATATGTTATTGTATAAAAATTTATTCTTTCTATAGAATATCACGGTTTTTGTTTATTGTCAACGGGAAAGTGAAACTTTATGCAAAAAAGAGACACCGCGAGCGAAGTATTATTTAGTTATGAGTTATGGACTATGGGTTATGAGTTGAAAGATAAACCCCAACAGATTTTTTAGTCCGTTGGGGCGATTTTTATTTGAGCATATCATTGATTTTTTTCTTACATTCTTCCCAAGTACCTTCTACAAAGGCATCTTTATACAATCTTATAGCAATATTATTATTCATAAATATCATAACAACATTGTTCATTTCTTTAATCTTCTCAATATTACTGTATTTGAATTTGCTGACTGATGTATGTTCTGTACAAACAATCTCATCATCTAAAAATTCGATGGTGCGTACCCATTCGGAAACACCAAATGTGGTCGAATACAGTTTATATCTTTTAGACCAAATAAAGAAACGGGCAAAAAACAACTTGAAAATAGCAGTAATGGCAAAAAGTGAATAGATAGAAGCAAAAGCCCACCCCATGTGCAGTTTTATAGAAAGAATCAGTCCTGCTATTCCCATAGCGCCTATCATACACCGCAAGATGAACGCTATTACATTCGCCGCACCGTGTAAATGATATTCCTTTGCCCATGTTTTCATTAATTCTCTTGTAATTATGTATTGGTTTTTCATGGATTCATTCCTTTCTATATTTATTGCATGTTTCGCCTTTGCATTACAAAGGTATAGGCTCATCACATACTCCTAAGGTTGATCATATCCAAAAGCATTCTCTCGGAGGCAGGCTTTTCTTTATCACCATTATTACACAAATCTGCAATGAAATAACCTCTCTACCGAAATTTTTGTGTGTATTACGGACTACAGGTTTGCAAACATCCTTATGAGATGTCTCGAGGGGGCATCTCTTTTTGAGTGTTTTTGCTTATTCTGTTTCTCTTCTCTGTTCAAGCAGCCAGTGGAGATATTTGTAACCATCCTCTTTGCTGATATATGTAGCACCGAGTTCTTCCTTGGTCTTGTCGCTGAACTCTTTGAAATTGAATTTACCTTTCTTTACAGGAAGAATTGCCTCAACAATTTTCATATAGGCACTACCGCTGTATGATTCTTCAAATAGGTAGTAGAGCGGGATGTCAGCCACAGCGCTGGAAATACAATAGTATTCATATTTGAATAAAGAACCGGAATTTCTGATTTCGTCCAAATCTATAACAAAACATTTTGTTACGATGGGATTGCTTTCATTGAACTTTGATTGGGGAATCAAACCCTCTGAAGAGCAACAAATGACAGCTGCGGAAATTTTCTCATGATGACGGCATATCATATTCCACACAGCAGCGCCACCTGAGTCAAAGCCTGTGAAATACTGTCTTTCAAGGTCTGTGCTGTACGTATCATTGACGTGTTCAAGTATTTCAACAACAGCATCAATTCCTTCTTCTGTCCAACCTTTGTTGAGGCTGATATATACGAAAGATTCTTCGGTCATAACAATGCCGGTTGTACCCGGATGCTGTGGCACAATAACAATACAGTCAAGCGCAGGACTGTCGTCGCTTCCGAAGAACTTATTAACCACTGACATCTGCTTTTCATTGTCAGTTCCGCAATGATAATCGGAGTGGAAGATCACGAGAACGGGATATTCATTTTTCCTGTTATAGTCCTCGGGAACGTACATTCTGTAAGGAATGGTCAAACCGTTGGATGCGGTGTAGGTGTAGTATCCGAAATTTTTCAGAGCTTCTTTAGCTGTCTTTGTCTTGGGAGTTTCAGCTTTAGGAGCGTCAGTCTCGGGAGCGTCAGTCTCGGGAGTATCGGTCTCGGGAGCATCAGTCTCGGGAGCGTCAGTCTCGGGAGCGTCAGTCTCGGGGGCGTCAGTTTCAGGAGCATCAGTTTCGGGCGCTTCGGTTTCAGGAGCCTCGGTCTCGGGAGCCTCAGTCTCGGGAGCCTCGGTCTCGGGAGCGTCAGTCTCGGGAGCATCAGTCTCAGGAGCGTCAGTCTCAGGAGCATCAGTCTCGGGAGCTTCAGTTTCAGGAACTTCAGTCTCAGGAGCATCAGTCTCAGGAGCGTCAGTCTCGGGAGCATCAGTCTCGGGGGCATCGGTCTCGGGAGCCTCAGTCTCGGGAACGTCAGTCTCGGGAGCTTTGGTCCCGGGAGTCGGTGCGGGAGTCTGAGTGCATCCTACAATTAGCGGGAGCAATATCAACGCAGTAAGTGCGATGGAAATAAACTTTTTCATGATCTTCCTCCGTGAGGGTGTTGTATTAGATTAATGGAATGGTCTACTTATTTTGTTTCTCTTCTTTGCTTGAGAAGCCAGTTAAGATATTTATATCCGTTTTCCTCGCTGATGTAGGTTTCACCGAGTTCTTCCTTAGATATGCCGCCAAAATCTTTGTATTTGAAATTATTATTGTTCATTTCCTGCATCACCTGAGTGATGTATTTATATGTACCACCTCCTATTTCAAAAAGGCAGAAAATAGGAATGTCGAGCACAGCACGCGGGATGCAGAGGCTTTCTCGCCTGTAACTCTTCAGATAATACACATCCTGGGAGGAATATTCATTCACCCATTCAGGTGGTGAATCCGACCCTTCATTCGCTACAGATATTGTATATTTTGTTATAATAGGAGCTTTATCATCAGTATAAGACTCAGGAATAAATCCACCTACTGCTGCGCAAATTACAGCCGCAGAGATTTTCTCCGGGAAACGGCAGAGTGCATTCCACACCGCTGTACCGCCGCTGTCAAAGCCGACCACATACTGTCTTTCTTTATCTGTGCTGAATATTGTATTCACACGGTCGAATATTTCGATTGCAGCTTCAACTCCCGGGTCTTGCCAGCTATCGTTTCTGTTGATGTAAATTAGTCCTTCTGCAACGTCTATTAGATTATTATTGAGTGCATTAGGAAGTTGCGGCACAATAACAATACAGTCAAGTGCAGGGCTGTCGTCGCTTCCGAAGAACTTTTTAACCTCGGTCATCTGCTTCTCATTGTCAGTTCCGCAATATTCTTCGGAGTGGAAGATCATGAGAACGGGATATTCATTTTTTCGGGTATAGTCCTCAGGAACGTACATTCTGTAAGGAATAGTCAAACCGCCTGACGCGGTGTATGTATAGTATTTGAAATTAGCCAGAGCTTCTTTAGCCTTTTCATTATTAGGAGCCTCAGTCTCGGGCGCTTCAGTCTCAGGAGCCTCAGTCTCGGGAGCATCGGTTTCGGGAGCCTCAGTCTCAGGAGCCTCAGTCTCGGGAGCCTCAGTCTCGGGCGCGTCAGTCTCGGGCGCATCGGTCTCGGAAGCCTCAGTCTCGGGCGCTTCAGTCTCAGGAGCATCGGTCTCGGGAGCTTCAGTCTCGGGAGCCTCAGTCTCGGGCGCTTCAGTCTCGGGCGCTTCAGTCTCGGGCGCTTCAGTCTCAGGAGCCTCAGTCTCGGGTACGTCAGTCTCGGGTACGTCAGTCTCGGGGACACTTGTTTCGGGAGCGTCAGTCTCGGGAGCGTCTGTCTCTGGTGCATCGGTCTCGGGTGCTTCAGTCTCAGGAGCTTCTGTCTCCGAGGGTGCGGCTGCATCACCATCATTCTTCTTTGGATCTGTAAGAAGCACAACTGTCAACACAATAATCACCGCTATAGCAGCAATCAATATGAACAGTGTAGGCTTTTTGTAGTTCAGAACGTTTTTTATTCTGTCTTTAACACTTACTTCTCCGAATGCAAGCGGACACGCAGAAATCTTTTTTCTCGAAATGCTGCAATCAAGCAGTACCCTCACGTATTCTTTTTTCTTTGAGGGATCCATATCTTTTATTGCTCGTTCATCACATGCAATCTCGATATCACGGCACAAAAGTGCATAGCTTATCCAAACGATAGGGTTGAACCAATGCAGCGACAGCAAAAGAAATCCGAGGGGCTTGTAGATGTGATCTCCTCTTTTGATATGCGCCATCTCGTGGGCAATTACCAGCTCCCGTTCATTCTCTTCAAGTGATGAAGGAATGTATATTCTCGGGCGAACCACGCCAAGAATGAACGGTGAATCAATATAGTCGCATATGTAAACCTTATCTGCAAAATAGATCGATGAGGCAACCTTGCGCTTAAACACTACCCAACTTCCTATGCTGTACAGCACCATAATGACAGTTCCAATTAACCACACAACTGCCGCTATTTGCGTAATGGAGATCTTATCGGGCGTGTTAGGCTCTTCTGCAGAATTATCGGGAACGTAAGGCTGATCTTCGGTTTTGGGCTCATCCGGTGTGACGCTTCCGATAATATTTTCAGGATCATTTACCGGCTCACTCGGGAACTGTTCGGTCGCGCTGTCATCGGGAGTCTCAGGCAGTTCGCCGACTGTACCGCTTGTGCCCTGAACATCCGAAGCAACCGAATCGGGTAGTGGATCTTGTTCATTTTCTTCCAAATTGGCGCTGTATCTCGCGCTGTCGAGCTCGGGCATCAAGCTGAGCCTACTCTCAAAAGTCACGGGTAAAATAAGTCTCGCCGCAACCAGCACCCACATAAGGCAATGGATCCACCTCGGTGCCTTTTTGAGCGGTAGCTTAATGAGCATCACCGCAAGGGCAACGATACTCGCCGCCAGACTCATTTCGACGATTCTAATAAACAAAGCTGTCATTTCACTCACCGCTGTATGAATCGATCATTCTGCGAAGCTGTTCAATCTCAGTCTCGGAAAGCTGTTTTCGCTGTGTGAATGCCGCAAAGAATGCGGGAAGTGATCCGTCAAAGGTCTCCTCAACGAACTTTTCACTTTGCATAGCGTAGTACTCTTCCTCGGAAACAAGAGAAGTAACAACTCCGTCTATGTTTTGAAATATTCCTTTCTCACACAGCTTGCGCAATACCGTGTATGTAGTGGGCTTTTTCCAATTCAGCTCAGCCTCGCAAAGCTTTACCAGCTGACCTGACGGAAGCGGCTCATTTTTCCAAATGATCTGTGCGAATTTTGTTTCAACAACTCCAAGTTTGTAGTCGATCATAGTAGTTTCTCCTTTAAGTTTAGTTTTTACGATAAACCTTACAAGTATAGTTTATCATTGGTAAACCGATTTGTCAAGAGATTTTTTGAAAAAGCAAGAAAAAAGCCGTGAGCGTTTAACTCACAGCTTTTGTTTTATGGATCAGTTTTTTGCTTATTCGGTTTCTCTTCTCTGCTCAAGCAGCCAGTACAGATGCTCATATCCGTTATACTTGCTGATATATGTCGCACCCATGTTTCCGTGATCTACTCCGCCAAATTCCTTATAGTAGAAGTTTTGCGCATCCACGCTCTCAAACGCCTCAACAAGGAAACGGCACTGCTCGGGCGGAATCGTCTCGTCAGCTGATCCGAATACAAAATATATCGGAACTTCAAGAGCCTCTTCGGGAAGAGCAAAGAATTCTTCGCTTCCATCATAATGAATGATTAAGATATCTGTATATATAGGATTGTCGATCTCGGATATATCGGCCTGACCGCCTGCATAAGCACAGGGAACAGCCGCGGATACCTTTTCGGGATAGCGAGTCAGAATATTCCATGTAGCACAACCGCCCATAGAGAATCCTGTTACGTACTGCCTTGACTTGTCGGTGCTGAAGGTGGCATTGAGGAAGTCCATCAGCTCAACTCCGGCATCGGTATTCTCGCCAAGCCACCAGCCGTTTTCGGGACACTGGGGTGCGAATATGATGCAGTCGAACGCGGGACTTTCTTCACTTCCGAAGAACTTTTCAACGTCGCCCATATGCTTCTCGTTATCCTTACCTTGGCTTCCGTTTGCGTGGAAGATCGCAAGCAGAGGATATTTCTTTGTCTCATCGTAATCGGAGGGGAGATAGAGTCTGTAGGGCAGAATAACACCGTTTTGAGCTTCAAAGGTGTATGCTCCGAAGTCGGCAGTTGTGGATTTTACTCGGTTTGCTTCCGCTGCGGCATCATTCAGAATAGAACGGTACGCAACGATACCTGTAAGCTCGCCGCTGTAGTCATCGGCTGTCGCACCGTTGCCGTTATCCCACGGTTTAGAGGTGAGCTTCAGAGGAACGATGGCCTCATTCTGTCCGACAGAGGCAATAGCGGGGATGCGGAATGTGTCGTAGATGGTGATTTTACCGTCTTCGTCAAAGAACATGTAGTCCGCAATAATGTGAAGCGCTTCTGCGGATGTGTTTTCGTAAGGAATCTTTGCGTAAACTGCGGTGTATTCCTTGTCCAACACTTCAGAGCGGAGAGAAGAGGGATCAGTCCAGTAAAGTCCGCTGGATGCGGCAAAGGATGTGATAGCTCCTGTGCTCTTTATGCTTGCTGTAACAGAGTCAGCGTAAGTATTGCTGATCGAGAGGGAGCAGCCAAAGGACTCGAACTTAAAGTCGGGATTGAAAATGTAGTAGTTGTCCCAGCCTGCGCCAACGTCGGGTATGGTTTCTCTCACACCCGTGATGGCTTTGCCGTTTTCATCAATATACTTGACCGTAAGACGGACGGTGTAGGCTGTTTCCGTTGCGTTTGTAAGGTGAACAACAATGATATCGTCGTTTTTGTACTTGTACTTGACAGCCTGCATAACAAAACCGGTTTGACAGTCAGGATCGTTTTTATTTTCGGGAACGAATTCGACTATGTCATAGTTCTTGATAGGACTGTCTGCTGCCAGTGCGAGGGAATCAACCTCAGGAGCGTCGGTCTCGGGAGCATCGGTCTCGGGAGCATCGGTCTCGGGAGCATCGGTCTCGGGAGCATCGGTCTCGGGAGCATCAGTCTCGGGAGCGTCAGTCTCGGGAGCATCGGTCTCGGGAGCATCAGTCTCGGGAGCGTCAGTCTCGGGAGCATCGGTCTCGGGGGCATCAGTCTCGGGAGCATTGGTTTCCGGTGTCGGTGCGGGAGTCGGTGTGCATCCTGCAATGAGAGGAAGCAGTACCAGTATAGAAAGGATTATTGCGAGAAGTTTTTTCATTTCAGTTACCTATTACCAGATGATAATTCTCTTCTTGGGTGCGATGTACATCTTGTCTGTACGCTTTACGTTGAATGTGGTATACCACTCCTCGAAGTTTCTGGGAGTGATGTTTGCACGCAGGATCGCAGGACCGTGAACGTCAACGCTGAGAAGCAGCTGCTGATATTCGGGCTTTGCCTTCATGCACCAAACTCTTGCCCAGTTCTTGAAGTATTCCTCATAGGAAGCTCCCTCGGTCTTTGCCATGATTGCAAGAGTAACTGCCATACCGCCGTTGTCAGCCATGTTCTCACTTACGATAAACTTGCCGTTTACTGTACCCCAAGGCAGCTCGATCTTGTCAAACTGCTTGATCATAGCGTTGATCTTGGAGTTGAACTTGCGGTTGTCTGCCTTTGTCCACCAGTTGTTGATGTTACCGTTTTCGTCACACTTCGCACCGTTTGAGTCAAATGCGTGGGAGATCTCGTGGCCGATTACAGCACCGATACCGCCAAGGTTTTCGCTTCTGGTCTGCTTAAGTGAATAGAAGGGAGCCTGAAGTATAGCTGCGGGGAAGGTGATATCATTTACGAAGGGGTCGTAGCAAGCGTTGACCATGTGACCGGGCATTGCCCACTTGGTGCGGTCAACAGGCTTTGCGAGCTTTTCGAGATTGTGCTTGGTTTCAATCGCACCGAGAGTCTTTACGATATCAAACAGGGAAGCCTTTTCATCAAATACAAGCTTGTCGAAGAAGGGATCCACCTTGTCGGGATAACCCATCTTTACGCCGATCTTTGACAGCTTAAGGATAGCCTTTTCCTTTGTGCCGTCTTCAAGGAAATCGTTGTTCTGGATGCGTTCCTTGTACATGTCGATGATCTGATATACGATTTCTGTGATATCCTTTTTAGCTTCCTCGCCGAAGTATTTGTCACCGTAGTAAACGCCAACGGGCTCGGAGTAGATGCCGGACGCAAGGTCATATGCGAACTTGTTGATGGGAGTAACTGCGGGGATACCTGCGATAGCGCGGAAATAGGAGCTGCCAAGCTCACGAAGCTCTTCGCTGAGGAGTGAGCAGGAGCTGATGAGTCCTGTAACGAACGCCCAGTGCTTGTAGAGAGTGAAGTTGTCTGAGTTGAATACGGTCTTGAACGCCTTGAAGTATCTGGGCTCTGTTACGATGATCTCTTCGGGAACAAATCCAAACAGATCGGTGAGAAGTCTCTTGAAGTTGATGGGCTTGAGCATGGAGCATACTCTTGCGGTCTTTATGGGGTTGTACATCTTTGTGTATTCGGACCATTCTTCGCGAGTCTTAACGAGCTGGCTGAGAAGTGCGTCGAATGCAAGGGTGTCTGCGAGGTACTGTGCCTGTTCTTCCTCGGTGAGAGTTGTCTGGGCGAGGATAGCCTGAGCCATGCCGCTCCAGATGCCGAGAAGTGCGTTCTTCTGAGCCTCCATTTCGGGCTTGTAGTATGAAGCATCGGGAAGAATAACGCCGGGGCCCTGGATATACACGCTGTGGTGGGAGGTGTCCTTCATGTCTGTTTCAACTGCGATGTTAAAGGGCAGGGGAAGTCTGCGGATCACCATATCTTCGAGTGCGTTGTTGAAGGCTCTGACTGTGCCCATCTTCTTGAATACAGCGAGATATCTGAGAGCGGGCTTGATACCGGCCTTTGCCTTTTTCTTTGCGTTCATAGCAGCCTTGAATACGCCGCAAGCTCTTTCAAGGTATTCGTTAGGATATGTGCCGGACTTGCTCATTTTGGTGAACTCGTCGATCATAAGCTTCTGAACGTCATCATTCAGCTCTGCAAATCCACCTGCTGTAGGCTTGTCATCGGGAATTACGAGTGATTCCAGCTTTTCTCCGTTAACGTGATTGTAAAGGTCGTCCTGAATTCTGATCTTTTCCATGTTTTTTCCTCCGATAAAGTATGATTTTTGTTTACATATCAGTATTATAGCGCAAATGGAATAATAATGCAAGGAAAATCGAAAAAAACGGGAGGGGAGGAGCCTTTTTCATCTGAATAAAACAAAAATGGATGCACAGAAGTACATCCAATCTTTGTTATGCGGTGAATGATGTTAATTCCCGAAATTGTTTTTACATATTACATATACTAACGGTTGACGGAAACTTTCCAGAGCCCGATT
>SVSK01000012.1 GCA_015064345.1 Oscillospiraceae bacterium
GGTAATTACACCCCTCATCATCACCAAGGGATAACTATACCTTCACGAAAAACAGCTCGCATCTAAATCTGCTTAACACAAACTCCAAGAGTTGGTAGTGGCAAATCTGCCTACCCTGCCAAAAATCTCCTCGGACGAAGTTCGGGGAGATTTTTACTTTTTCACTTTTCACTCTTCACTTTTCACTAAATCCGTCCGAGGAGATTTTTGGCAAAGTAATAAGTAATAGTGAATAGTGAAGAGGTAAGGTTGATTTTGCTGCGCAAAATCTTCATTTCAAGTTGAAAAGTAATAGGTTTTATGGTATCATGGAATAAAGTCAAAAAAGGAGGGATCAGTAATATGTCCGAAAGTCCTTTAATGATAAAGTCGAAAGCGTTTGCTTTGGAGGTTATTCGCGCTTGCAAGGTGTTGAGAGAAGCAAGATGTGAAAGTGCGCTGATCAATCAGTTTTTGCGTTCGGGAACAAGTATTGGTGCGAATATTCGTGAGGCTTTCTACGCCCACGGCAAAGCGGATTTTGTGGCGAAGCTACATATCGCCCTCAAGGAATGCTCCGAAACAGAATATTGGCTTGAGCTTTTGATTGAAAGCGGATATTATTACGATAAAACGATTTTGGATAGGTGCGTTGAGGTGAAAAGAATTTTGATTGCTTCTATCAATACTGCTAAAGGAGATAAACAGTGAAACTTCCTAAATATGTAAGAATACAAGGGCGCGAAATTGCGTGGAAAACAAAAAAGCCCGTGGGAGTATTTATTTTGAATTGGCGTAGAATACGTGACAATATTTATAGTCCCGAAGATGTTAAGCTTTATGATGAAACACATCAATGGTTTCTTGATAATTTACCGCAACCACCATTTTATGGTGACAACAATGATAATCCACAAGGAGCTATTACATATTTCAAAACCGAAAATTCAGATGTGATGTTGGAAAAAATACAACCCTTGATAGATTTACTTGATAAATATGATATCCCTTACGATATCGTTTACACAAATTATATCGGAAAAATCATTTATGAAGATGAGTATCAAGTAGGTGTTATTGATACATAAGGTTCGTTTACAAGCATGGCGTTGCGCCCCGGAAGATAGCGGTCAAGTGCAACACCCATCATCGCCAAGGAGTTAGTGTACCCTCTGCAAAATCAGCGCGCATCTAAATCGGACACACACGGTTTTGCATCTAAATAACGAGAAAAGCGGAGATTTCGAGAGATTTCTACGCTTTTTTCAACTCTGAAGTTTTTCGAAATTTTGTAGATGCATTTCGGGCTTTTCGGGTCTGTAGACAGATTCGAACCGGCGAAATGCATTTTTTGATATAGATTCCCCACAGAAGCAAATTCGTGGACAGATTTGAACCAACGAAGTATATTTTCAATTTAATATTCAAGCCAAAATATAGTTAACATATACGTTTGTCATCTTAAAATTCAAAAATTTTATGGTATAATATAATCAACCGATATCGGAAAGCTTGATTATAACATTTACGGAGTAAAAATTATGTCAATAGGATCAACTATTAAAAAATTGCGACACGAACACGATATGACACAAGAACAGCTTGCTGAACTTCTAAATATGACTTCAGCTGCTATTTCGGCTTGGGAATGTGACAGAAACTCGCCCGACATTAGCCAAATTCCGCTTTTATCTCACATATTCGGTGTGTCGGCAGATGTTCTGCTTGGCATTGACTTGTCTGTGCAAGAAGAAAAAATTGAAAGCATCATCGTAGAAGCCGAAAAGTGTAGTAGTAAGGAAGCGGTAAATATTTATCGACTTGCACTTGCCGAATATCCTGCATCCTATACACTTATGCTGAATCTCGCCCGTTCTCTTGACTATTCAGGAGAACCAGAAACATACAATATCCGTCTGAAAGAAAGAATTGCACTGTATGAGAAAATTCGCGAAGGAACGAAAGACGCATATACCAAGAACTGCGCTGAGGGTTGGCTGTGTCGCATATACATAAATCAAGGGCAGCGTGATAAAGCAAGGCAAATCGCGGAGAGCGTTCCGAATTTTATGTTTTCTCACAACGATTTTGAACTTATGTTAGCGCAAGGGAAAGAAAAAATTTATAATATGCATTATAAGATTGAGGAAAATTTTGCTTCTCTTTGTGATGATATTTGTTTTATAACAATGATTGAGGTTGACGGCAAAACATTCTTTACTCATGAACAAGCTATTTCCATGTTGGAGAAAATTCCAAGGCTATATGAAGTTTTCTATGAGAATGAAGATTATTTGGGCGATGGCGTGATGGTTTCATTGGCATACACACGTATGGCTGAACATTATGCAGAACTGAAAGATGCGAACAATGCTATCCGTTGCTTTGTATCTGCTCTTGAAAATGCCAAGAAGGTTGATGCATATTATGAAGGATTGGATAATGGTTTTTATGGAATAACCGACATTTGGGATTATCCTCAAATTCCGCAAGAGAAAAGACATACATCCATTCTTGCAAATCCTGATTTTGATTACCCAACTTGTACGTTGTGTGTTGATAAAGACGGGGAAAGTCAAGTTCAACGTTGCATAAAAGATTTTTCACATTCAAGATTTGATTTTATTAGAAATGAAATAAAAAAGAGTATTACATAGTTTCGTTTACAAGCATGGCGTTGCACCCCGGAAGATAGCGGTCAAGTGCAACACCCATCATCGCCAAGGAGTTAGTGTACCCTCTGTAAAATTGGCGTGCATCTAAGTTGGCCACTACGGTCGGTTGCATCTGAATCGGACAAACATCACATGATTGGTGACCGAAATAGATGACGTCACCGCAAACCCAGAGTCCACAAGGGTTCTGGGCTTTTTTTATCACAAAAAAATAGGTTAAAAATAAATAGATGACATCGGGGCAAAAATCGGGTTTTCAAGGATTTGAACCATTGCGTAGTATTATTAAAGCAGAGCTTGTATTTATTTCACAAGCTTTGCTTCGTTTTTTGGCTCGATCGGTATTCCCGTGGGGATATACCGTATTCATTTTTAAAAAGTTTGCTAAAATATAATGCATCGTTTATGCCAACCGAGAGGGCAATCTCTTTAATGGTAAGATCGCTTATGCTCAATTTTTCTGCGGCAACAGACAATCTATAATGATTGATATAGGATATGGGAGAGATCCCAAATTGTTTTTTAAATGCAGCATAAAAGTTTGATTTGGACATATGAGCTATTTGAGCAAGTTCCGAGATCGTGAGCTGTTGTGTGACATTTTGTGTCATATAAGCCACCGCCGTGACAATACCGCAATGCTTCGAAAGTTTAACGGCTTCTGCCCGAGACATCAAAATTTCTAAAATTTTATAAGAGATACTGTATTTTGCCCATATGTCGTTGGACTCAAAGAAATCATCGAAGAGCTTGTTTAAGGATTTCTTTAACTCATCATTTATAACAACGGGGAAATTATAAAGATTATCCAATCTGAAGGAATCGTTGATCTCAATATCAAGAAAGATCCACCTTGCGCTCATTTTTTGGCTTTTTGGTGCCGCGTGATGAACGATGGTCTGTTTGACATGAGCCGGTGCAATGAAAAAACCTCCTTCCCCTGTTGATACTGTCGCATCGTTTCCAAGAGAAATATCATAGCTCCCCTCGGTTGCCTGAACAACAGAAAGATAGGGGAGTATCTTTACGTGCTTTATCCCCTCGTTTGACACAGAACAAAAGCTTCCTGATCTTAAATATTTAATCTCTGCTTTTAATATTTCCAAAGTGATCACCTCAATAGTATTATACATATAAATCATAGTATTTTCAATTGTGTTTTGTATTTTTATCCTATATAATGATATTGTCGGAGGTGATGGTATGAAATTTTATACACAAAACGGCGGTAAACGCCCTATACGTTTATCCAAACAGACCAGACAATTTGCCTATGAGTCTTTAGAAAGAAAATATGGATTGGACACCTTAAAAACGAATTCAATTTCCTTAGATAATAATGAAAATTATTCAGCTTTTTCAGCCCTTGAAAAATATGATATTGCGATCCTAAAAATAGCCGAGGAAGCTCCTATTCGCGTTTGCGAGGGGGAAAAGATCAGCGGCGCGGCAACGCTTGGTATGGCGATCCATCATCGTATTCCCGCTACACACGCTGGAGAATCAATCTGTAGTAGCATCAGCCATTTGACTGTTGACTTCGAAACCGTTTTAAAATGCGGAGTTAACACAATCAAAAGAAAGGCAGAAGCCTCATATAAAAAATATAAAGGGACAGAAAAGGAAGCCTTTGCCAAAAGCTGCTTGAACTGTCTTGAAGCATTGGAAATATGGCATGCCCGTTACTTAAAGGTTTTGGAGGTGCTTCCCGAATACAAAGATAATTATGAAAATCTGAAGCGTGTACCATTCGAGCCTGCTACCAATTTTTACGAGGCTGTGCAAAGCCTTTGGTTCACCTTTGCCTTCATTCGCCTTTGCGGAAACTGGCCCGGTATTGGCAGGATCGATTATTTGCTTGGGAACTATCTCAAAAAGGATCTTGCCGACGGAACACTGACGATTGACGAGGCGCGTGAAATCCTTTCGCACTTCTTTATCAAGGGGTGTGAATGGGTGAACGGACAATTCATCGGCAGCGGTGACGCTCAGCATTATCAAAACATAGTGCTTGCGGGTATTGATGAGAACGGAATCGAGGTGACTAACGAGGTCACGTATCTTGTCCTTGATATTTTGGAAGAGCTTGGCATCAGCGACTTCCCCACCACGGTGCGACTCAATAAAAACACGGACGAAAAGCTTCTGAGACGAGTTGCCGAGGTCATGCGTTACGGTGGAGGCATTCTCGCTGTTTATAACGAAGATCTGATCATAAATGCGCTCGTGAAAGACGGATATGAAGAACGTGAAGCCAGAAAATTCGCCAACGACGGTTGCTGGGAGGTACAGATCCCCGGAAAGACGTTCTTCATCTATTCTCCGTTCGATTCCTTGCAGATCCTTCAACAGAAAACCTTGCACGGATACGATACATCTGTCGATTTTTCGAATTTCGAAGAACTATATCAAAAATACGTGTTGGATCTACACACCCGGGTGGAAGAAATTTTTCTTGACACGCAGAAAAAATTTGCCAACAGCAGTGTACCGACAAAAGATTGGAGGTGGGTTGAACAGCCCCCTTGCACAATCGTTTCGCTTTTCGAGCAGGGTTGTATCGAAAAAGGGCTTTCTTACCTTGAAGGCGGTCCGATCTATAATGTCAATTCTCCTCACATTGGCGGCCTTGCCGATACGGTAAATAGTCTTTATGCAATTAAAAAGCTGATTTATGACGAGAAAAAATTGACGTTTGCACACCTTCTCAACATTCTCAAAAACAATTGGGAAGGAGAAGAAGCGCTCCGCCAATACGTGCTTAACCGCTACGTGTATTATGGAAATGACAACGACGAGGTTGATGAGATTGCCACACGGCTGCTTTCGGATTTTGCGGATATTTGTACGTCCTTCAACGGTAAATGCGGATATCGTTTCCCCGCGGGAGTCAGCACATTTGGGCGGCAGCTCGAGTGGTCATCCAAAAGATTAGCTTCGCCCCACGGCAGAAAGCAAGGCGAGGTTTTGGCAGCTAATGCATCTCCCACCCCCAACACTGATAAGGAAGGTGCGACGGCGATCATTCGTTCCTACTGCAAGGCTGATCTTTCAAAGCTTGCCACGGGTGCGGCGCTTGATATAAAGCTACTACCGTCAAGTGTGCAGGGTGAGGACGGTTTGCAGGCTCTTGTAGCATTGATGAAGGGTTTCGCTATGTTAGGGGGATTCTTCATGCAGCCCGATGTAGTGGATGCCGCGTTGCTTCGTGAGGCACAAACGCATCCTGAAAATTATCAAACGCTTTCTGTCAGAGTTTCAGGCTGGAATGCGCGCTTTGTAACTCTCAATAAAGAATGGCAGGATATGGTGATCGAGCAAAATGAGCACTGAAATGAAATTAAGAGTAACCGAGATCCAGCGCTTTTGTATGCACGACGGACCCGGTATTCGTACAACCGTTTTTTTGAAGGGCTGTCCTTTACGCTGCGCGTGGTGTCACAATCCCGAAACGCAAAATTTTAAATCTGAACTGCTTTTCTATCCCAATAAGTGCATAGGATGTGCAGCTTGTAAAACCTCCTGCGGTAACGGCGTACACGTTTGGAGCGAAACGCACTTGATCGATAGAGCAGCATGTATTTCATGCGGCAACTGTGTGGAGAATTGCCCCACGAGCGCGTTGGAGATTTGCGGAAGCGAGTACACGGTTAAAGATGTCTTGCCTATCGTGGAAAAGGATCGCGTCTTTTACAACGAAGGAGGAGTAACGCTTTCAGGCGGTGAGCCGTTTGTGCAAGGGGACAGTGTTATTGAACTGTTGCGCGCTTGCAAAGAAGCGGGATTATCTACCGCAGTCGAGACCTGCGGCTATGCCGATACCTGCGTTTTGCGCGAGGCAGTGAAATTTGTCGATCTGTTTTTGTGGGATATCAAGGATACTGATGATAAACGGCATAAGCAGTATACGGGCGTATCAAATAAAAAGATTCTCGAAAATTTAAGCGTGATCAATGAACTGGGGGCGAGAATACGTCTGAGATGTATCCTCGTAAACGGTGTCAACACAGATAAGACACACTACAAGGAGCTTGCGGTGATTGCGAAAAAAATCAATAATTTTGACAGATTGGAGCTCATTCCGTATCATGCTTACGGCGGGACAAAATCTGTTTTTCTCGGTTTTGCGGATAGCGGTAGGGTAGAATGGATCCCAACGGAACAGCAAATACAGGAAGCCAAAATGATTCTTAGATCAGAAGGTGTGAACGTGATTTAATATGTCATCTATTTCGGTCGCCAACCACAAATCCCCGAGGACTTGTCCTTGGGGATTTACCTTTTCACGAAACTTGTCAAGAAAAAAGGACACATTAAAGAGTTAAGGTAGCTTTTCGCCCGTTAGTCGAAAAGCATTTTATTGTATTGGGTTGAAAAGTAATAGGTTTTATGATATAATTACATAGTTAAATAATGTCAGTAAAAAGGTATGTAATATGTCCGAAAGTCCTTTGATGATAAAGTCGAAAGCATTTGCTTTAGAAGTCATTCGCGCTTGCAAGGTGTTGAGAGAAGCAAAGTGCGAAAGTGCTTTGATCAATCAGTTTTTGCGTTCTGGAACGAGCATTGGCGCGAATATTCGTGAGGCGTTCTGCGCACACGGCAAAGCGGACTTTGTGGATAAATTACATATTGCCCTCAAGGAATGCTCTGAAACCGAATATTGGCTTGAGCTTTTGATCGAAAGCGGTTAATATCACGATAAAACGATTCTGGATAGGTGTGTTGAGGTGAAACGAATTTTGATAGCTTCCATCAATACAGCTAAGGAGAATTCAAAATGAACAATACAAAATGGACTAAGATTTTCAAAGCCTTCTACTATGACATTGAATGCTCTGAAAATCCAAAGCTTTCCAAAATGCTCATCCATTGGACAACCAAATCGACCAACGGATATGTCTACAATGATAGTACATGGACACATTTTGGTGTTGACTTGGAACACTCCAAGGAAATCGAGTGGTTAAAAATCGATTTGACAGCTGAGAACAGGAAAATCGTCCTTGATATTTTAAGAAAAATCCATGTTCCCGGCGAAGAATTCGATGATTGTGTTTATGTGTACGGTTATCGAACCGATGTTGATTATATAAAATAGTTACATAAGTTTGGTTGCAATCATGTTGTTAAAGTCCGGTAGACCGCGGAATCTTTTAACTCCCATCATCGCCAAGGGGTTAGTGTACTCTCTGCAAAATCCGTATGCGTCTAAATCGGACACACATCACATTAATCCAGATCCGTTGGCTTGGATTTTTCATTTATTTATAAGCACAGACAGGAGTATCATCATGAATTTCCGCTTTGAATATGCCGATAAGAATCAGATTGACGACCTTCTGCCCTCCTTATTTGACATTCTGTACGCCAACATGAGGGAGATTACACCAAGCGGCAAATCCCGTGAAGAAGAATTCAATGGCTGGTTTTCTGAGGTCTATCCTGCTATGCAGAAAGCACCGAGACAAATCGTTCTTATGCTTGACGGTGACAAAATCATCGGATATTTTCAGTACTACACCCGCGATGCACTTCTTATGATGGAAGAGATACAGATCAAGAAAGAATATCACGGAAGCGGAATATTCGGTAAGTTTTACAGCTGGCTTGTGCGTGAGCTTCCTGACAATCTTGAAACAGTCGAGGCATTTGCTGACCGTCGAAATACGAAGTCGAGAAGCATACTGAACCACCTCGGATTAATTGAAATATCGACAGAAGAAAACGGACTATTGCACTTCAGAGGCGAATACGATAATATAAAAGAAAGATACTCAAAATAAAGCACACAGGAGAATAATATGGCAAGAGTACATGAGCTTACACAGGTTGAAATAGACAAGATCAAGGAAGAAATATCTCACCGTCAGTCGGTGGTTACGCCCGCTTGTATTGCTGAGGTACAGCGTACCCGTGCTCTCGGCGACCTCTCGGAGAATGACGAATATCGCAGCGCAAAGCGTGAACTCAACCGCAACTATTCCCGCCTTCGCTATCTTAAGGGACTGCTTGAAAACGCAACTGTAGTCAGCTATGCGTCAAGCGACGATACTGTGGGAATGTTCGACCACGTTACACTATTCTACGAGGATGACGAGGAGGAACGTACGATCACACTGGTTACGCCACTGAGAAATGACGTATTGAATGACAAGATCAGCAAGGATTCTCCTCTCGGAAGTGCAATAATCGGGCACAAAGTCGGTGAGCGCGTTGAAATCCAAGTTAACGAAAGGTACTCATATTTTGTCGAGATACGAGGTCTTGAAAAGGGCGTTGACGACGATACCTTAACAATAAATTAAACGGGAAAGATTCCCGTTTTCTTTTTTAATCAAAATGTATAACATCTCACACAATATTAAATATTTATTCATTGATTTACTGAATCGGTTATGGTATAATAATTATAATCATGATAATTATGGAGGCATCTATGAGGGATTCATTTTCCGAGATAACATCATACATAGAAGAGCTTGCAGATAAATCCTGCAGAGGCAACAAGATCGTCCCTGAGATGTATGTTGAAAACCACGTTTTCCGCGGACTTCGCGACATGAACGGTAAAGGTGTTGTCACAGGTCTTACAGAGGTATCCGATATCAAAGCCAAAGATATCGACGCAAACGGTAACGAGATTCCCTGCGAGGGTCGTCTCTGCTACCGCGGCATTAATATAAAAGATCTTGTAAACGGATTTATGCGTGACGATCGCTTCGGATTTGAGGAAACTGTATACCTCCTGCTCTTCTCTGAGCTTCCGACAGCAGGTCAGCTTGAGAGATTCAAATACGAGCTATCCGAGCTTCGGTCACTTCCGTCATCCTTTGTACGCGACATGATCCTCAAAGCACCCGGCAAGGATATGATGAATATTATTTCACGCTGTGTTCTTGCGCTGTATTCTTACGATGACAATCCTGATGACATTTCTATTCCGAATGTGTTAAGACAGTGCTTACAGCTTATCTCAATGTTCCCGCTCCTTTCCGTGTACAGCTATCAGTCGTATCAGCATTATCACATGGGCAAGAGTTTGTTCATTCACCTGCCGAAGAGTGAGTATTCAACTGCTGAAAATCTGTTGCATCTTCTCCGCGAGGATGGAAAGTTCACTCATCTCGAGGCGCAGATACTTGACCTTGCAATGGTGCTTCACGCTGAGCACGGCGGAGGTAACAACTCAACCTTCACAACTCACGTTGTAACTTCGTCCGGTACAGATACATACTCCGCTATTTCTGCGGCTCTTGGCTCCCTCAAAGGCCCCAGGCACGGCGGTGCAAACGTTAAAGTTGTTCGCATGTTTGACGATATGAAGGCTAATGTAAACACAAAGGATCTTGGCGCAGTTAAAGACTATCTTGTAAGACTGCTTAACAAGGACGCCTTTGACAAGGCAGGTCTCATCTACGGTATGGGCCATGCAGTTTACTCCCTGTCTGACCCGCGTTCCGATATTCTTAAAGTTTGTGCAAAGTCCCTTTCCGTTGAAAAAGGCTGTGAAGAAGAATACGCCCTCTATGAAGCAGTTGCTAATATGGCGCCTGAGATCATTGCTGAAAAACGCAAGATGTACAAGGGTGTCAGCCCTAATGTAGACTTCTATTCCGGCTTCATTTACAGGATGCTTGAGCTTCCATATGAGCTGTACACTCCCATATTTGCAGTTTCACGAATTGCAGGATGGAGTGCCCACAGAATAGAGGAAATACAAAACGCAGGAAAGATAATCCGCCCGGCTTACATTAACGTAAAGGAAATGAGAGACTACGTTCCTCTCTCGGAAAGATAAATAATAATTGCCGCATATGCCCGAAAAGGTGTATGCGGTTTGTTATTTTTGCCCCTGCGGATACATTAACTGACACAATGCACAAAAATTACCAAAATATTAACAAAGTTTTTAATTTGTAAACAAAGATGCGATATTTCTTGAAAATATTATAGATTTTCTTAAAAAACTATTGCAAATATGTTAACGATATGTTATAATAAGATAAACAAGGGGTATTGGAGGTAGTGAGCATGAAAATATTCTGTGCGGTATTTTTGCTGATAATGTTATTATTATCCGCTGCTAACGTATATGCTGATATTGCCCTCTCTCCTGATGCCCCGACGCTTCCGCCTGACCTTACCTCCCCCATTAATGGTGACAATATCGTGCTGATCATTACAGTTCTCTGCCTTTCGGGAGTTGCCCTTGTCGCTCTAATTATTACTTCAATTATCATAAAGCGAAAGAAATAATTATGATACAGTAAATTTGCGTATGAGATGTCATACGCTTTTTATTTTCCCGATGTTAGATATCTTGACATTTGTACTTATTGTTTACATAATTTTGTTGGTTGATTTTTTCACGAAGGAAAGGATATAGAATGTTAAAGCGCACTGCTCTGCTGTTGTTGTCGGCTATTCTGATTCTTGCTGTTGTTCTTACTTCCTGTAAAGGTAATGGCATCGCCGAGTCAGAGACTGATTAAATCGGAAGTGCTCCCCTCTCTGAAGAGCGAGTGATAACCATGCTTCCCTCCCAGGACGTACGTGTTGTCAGTATTAATCTGGCCTATAACCGTGACAACATGGAGGCGAGAGGAGAATACATGATGCCGCTTCTGCTGTCATACGAGCCCGACTCAATCGGCACACAGGAGAACGACGGATATACTGACTGGCTCATGTACTTTGAGCAGAAGCTGCCGAATTACGAGAGAGTCGGTCTTGTGAGCGCAGGAGAACCAAAGAGAGAAATCCGAAATTGTTGCTATTCGGCGATACTTTCGGATTTCTTTTGTTTTTTTGAAAGTGAATTATAAATAGAATGACATTTGTTGTCCCCCTATTCTATGCAATGTATTTCTGTAACCGTTCAACCAGTGTTTTATACTTTTCTTCCTCACACACGGATGAAAAGCCGGGGTGTTTGTGTTCACCATCCAATAGTCGGAGATAAGTCGATATATTGAAGTTCGTTCTCGCGGACCGAACCAGCGTATCGAAAATACCGGAATAATGCTGATCCTCCCCGACGACGGTCATCCAAGTTTCCAGAGAATCAACCGCTTTACACAAAGCGACATAGCCTTCGTCTTTTCTGCCAAGTTCAAACAAAGAACCAGAGAGATGCAGATAATTGAAAGCATAATAATGCTGTACTTGGAGTACATTTTCTCCGATGAACAGTGCATCGAGCAGGGCAATTCTGTGCTGATATGCAAGACACGCTTCTTCTGGAGTTGCATTTACAGGTCCCAGCTTGTCATGAAGGTACTGAAACAGCTGCATCCTATTTTCCTGTCGCTGATGACGGAATTTATCCGTTTGACCGCGTTCCAGATATCGGTCTTCCCGACGCTCTCCTTCGGTAAAGTCGTATGTTCCGGGAACACGGGCAAACCATTCTTCCACGTTATCATCGTCTTCTGCAAAAAGCATGGAATAGATTGCAAACATTTGGATTTCAGCATCTGGACATTTATCAACGACCATTTTACAGAGGGTACGCAGTTCCGGCATTTTTTCTCGCGGCATCTCGGAATATCCTCTGGTCAGGGATCGCATGTAGATATCGATGATTCCCCAATCATACGGGTATTCATGATATGCCTTTGTCGCAAGTTCGACTGCATCATCCATTTTTCCATTTCGGTTGAGACTGTAGTATTCATCAGTGTAAAACTGAATCTGTTCTTCGCGGCTGGCGATATCGTTACCGATCAATGTATCTACAGTAACACCGAAATAGTTAGCCAGAATAGGAAGCATGGTAATGTCGGGATATCCCTCATCTCTCTCCCATTTGGAGACAGCCTGATAAGATATTCCAAGAAATCCTGCCAATTCTTCCTGGGTAAGATCACGGTCATGCCGCAGTTTCCGTAGATTCTGTGATAGTGTAATTTTCATGTAATGTATCCTCGTAGAATATAATTTCGATTCGGTACCGTTTCTGATTATATTTTATCATACAAGGATATGTAAAGCAATAACCGGATATTGGAATAAGTTTTCTACGATTCGTTGTATTATTCTGCAAATACTATTAAAGAATTATATGAATTAATTTGCGGGTTAAAATAAATTAATCTTCACCCGGATCATTCGGATGATGTTCATTCTATGATCGATTACGATTCTTGATGTGGTGGAAGACGAAGTGCAGTTTCAGGTGGCGAATCAGAGAAAAGAATATGAGCTATTTCGTCCTCTTTCCTCTCCGCTAACCGCTTCTCCTTCCACTCCTCAAACTCCTTCTTACCTTCCTCCGACTCACAAAACACAATGATATCCGGCAGCAGGCACCGAGCGATCTCTATGCGAATGTGATCGGGGAACGTTGGCGGATTGCCTTCCCCGTGTTTATCGCGGAATCTTTACTCACGTTACCGTTAACTCTCTCCCCGATCAGTTCATCTGCAAGACGCCTGTCTCGACCGATGGCATTACCTTGACCGAACTTGGTCGCTCATTCTACAGCTACGATTTCAAGTTCAGGCAGGCGGACGACATCTTTACAATGCACGAATATCATGTTGAGCTGATTGATGGGGGCGGAAGCATAGTTGATGTGCGCGATATCCCATCAAAGCATCTTGACGTTCATGTGGATGCATACAAGAGATGCACTTTCACTTCCCTTGAGCCTGGAACAAAGTATACGGTAAAGATGTACGCGCAAACTCTTATCGGGACAAGATACGATCCTATCGTCTTTAATTTCGAAACGCTTCCCATAGAACCTTGATTGAGATATTCTGAGAGGGCCACACATAAAAAAACAATATTGAGTTTAAATTGCAACAACAGAATTAATTAGCCTTATCGTTTATCGGTAAGGCTAATTTTCGCTTTATCTTTGCAAAATAATAAAATATTAACAATTTTACACTTTACTTTACTAATTTATTGATGTATAATATATAAACTAATGAATATATGGAGGCTTTTTTATGGCTACTCAACGACGCGATCCCTGTAAAGATTATCTTTTCGAAGCAATTCTTTCTCTCGAGACAATTGACGACTGCTACAACTTCTTTGATGATCTTTGTACCATAAAGGAGCTGGAAGAAATGGCAAAGCGTATGTGCGGTGCCAAGATGCTTGACGAGAATAAGGTGTACACTGAGATCACTGAAAAAACAGGTCTCAGTACAGCTACCATCAGCAGAATCAACAGATGTCTCAAATACGGCAGTGACGGATATACCGAAATATTGCGCAGACTTTCTGAACGCGGTATCGAACGTCCCGAGCTCCCCGGCAAGGCTGATAAGTAACTATGCTTGACGGATACAATATTCTTGCTCCCGTTTATGACAGACTGAACGATACGGTCGATTATTCATTGTGGGCTGACTTTATCGAAGCTTGCTTTGAGAAATATTCAACTCAGCGCAAAATTAAGTCCGTTCTCGATCTTGGATGCGGTACAGGCAGTATGACGCTTGAGCTTCGGCGCCGAGGATACGATATGACCGGACTTGATATATCGGAAGAAATGCTTTCCGTTGCTGATAGCCGCATGCGTGATGAGGGTATTAACGACGTTCTCTTCGTTCTCGGCAACATGTGTGCCTTTGAACTTTACGGAACAGTTGATGCAATAATCTGCTGTCTCGATGGGATAAATCACTTGACAAGCCGTGATGAGCTGCTCTCTTGCTTCTCACTCATTGCAAACTACCTCGAGGATGGCGGACTGTTCATTTTTGATCTAAACACGCCCTACAAGTTTAAGACTGTTTATTCCGACCGCGACTATATCCTTGAAGATGACGGGATCATGTGTTGCTGGAGAAACAGGCTATCGAAAAAGGGAGACCGTGTAGACTTCTATCTGACAGTTTTTGAGGAACAGGAAGACGGAAGCTGGACGCGAAACGACGGAGTTGAACGTGAACGTGCTTATGGGCTGAGAGCTATACAGAATGCCCTCTCAGAGTGCGGGCTTGAGCAGGTAAACGTAAGTGCAGATTACAACTTCACTTCTCCCGATAAGACAACTGAGCGCTGGTACATCACAGCAAGGAAGACCAACAAAAATATATAAATTGATCGGAGGCTAAAACATGAAATGTCCCGTATGCTCTTCACCCGAAAGCAAGGTTCTTGACACCCGCCCGGTTGAGGAAAACAACAGCATCAGACGCAGACGCGAATGTCTCGACTGCCATGCAAGATTTACGACATATGAGATCGTTGACGTTCTCAATCCTATCGTTGTAAAAAAGGACGGCAGCCGTGAGCTGTTCGACAAAAATAAGCTGCTCTCCGGTCTGCTCAAGGCATGCCAGAAGCGTAACGTTGATGCCAAAGCTGTTGCTGACGAAATTGAAGCAGCTATCCAGAGCTCTATGAAGTCAGAGATCACATCTGTAAAGATCGGTGAGATGGCAATGGAAAAGCTAAAACAGCTTGATGCAGTTGCTTACGTTAGATTCGCTTCCGTTCACCGCGAATTCAAGGATATTGACACATTTGCAAGAGAGATATCCGAGCTTAAAGGACGCGAATAAACAAAAAACATAAAGCCTTCCGAATAAGCGGAGGGCTTTCGATTATTTTGAGGATACACAATGATACTTATATGCGACAACGATGCCTCACCAAGGGCAAAAAATCTTCAAGGGCTGTTTCTTGATCTAGGATATCCTGCTGCGGTTTGCCCGATCAATGAAATCAAAGAACACTTACCCGCTTGGTTTTTTGTCACCTTTTGTGATTCATTTGATAATTTGAGACGCACACCGTACGACAAAATTTTTACTATTGCTATCGATAACGGATTCGTTAATACTGCCCTCAACGCTACAAAAGTTACTACAGTAAACGAAGCCTTGAGTTGCTCCTTGGAAATTGTTAAGAGTAAGCTCGGTATCAGTAATGGCGGTCAATTTCCCTTCGGTATATTATGCCGTTCTGTTTTCTTCGCCGACTACTTTATTGAAGTTCGCAACAATATCATACCTCTCACAAATATTGAGATGCTTATCTTTAAGTACATCTTCATTTGCTCGGGCGAGAACATATACGCTGATAAAAGTATGATCGAAAAATATTGCTATTCTCCCGCATCAAGGGGTCACAGCGGAAATGTTATATCCGTACACATTGCGAACATCAACAAAAAATCCGAAGAGATTCTTGGCAGCAAGATCATTGGGTCTATGAGGTATAAAGGCTACTACATTATAAATACATAAAACGCCGGAATTGCTCCGACGTTTTTTGTTATCAGGTCATTTTTTCCTGCTTTACTTTCTTGTCAATTACATGACGGGATGCAAGCTCTCTGTGTACATCCTCAAGTGAGATACCCATCTGAAGCATAAGCACCATTACGTGATACGCAAGGTCTGCGATCTCGTAGACAGTCTCTTTCTTATCGTCAGCCTTACCTGCGATGATAACCTCGGTGCACTCCTCGCCAACCTTCTTGAGAATCTTGTCAATTCCCTTCTCGAAGAGGTAGGTTGTGTATGAGCCTTCTTTTTTCTCAATCTTTCTGCCTTCAAGCATCTTCATGAGAGACTCAAGCGAGAATTCGTGAAGAGTATCGCTTTCCCATACGGGATTTTCAAAGCATGATGTTGTGCCGAGATGGCACGCGGGTCCGTCGGGTTCAACCACAACCACAAGTGCGTCCTTATCGCAGTCAGCAGTAATGGATACGATATGCTGATAATTCCCGCTTGTTTCTCCTTTGAGCCACAGCTCCTGTCTTGAACGGCTCCAAAAGCACGTCAGGCCTTTCTCAATTGAGATAGCGAGGCTTTCCTTGTTCATATACGCGAGAGTAAGAACGCGCTTTGTAACGGCGTCTACAACCACTGCAGGGATCAGACCGCGCTCGTCAAATTTTAGTTCATCTATGTTGATCATCTTATTATATCCTTTCTTGTAAGGCGGGTGGGGATTCCCTCATCTGCCATTTTTGCTTTAAGATCGTGTATACTTACCTCACCAAAGTGGAATATTGATGCCGCAAGTCCTGCGTCAACCTTAGGGAGAGTGTTGAAGAGCGTGATAAAATGGTCAATTGATCCTGCTCCGCCTGATGCGATAACGGGAACGGAGACAACGTCACACACAGCCTTCAGCATTTCAAGGTCGAATCCGCCCTTAACACCGTCGGTGTCGATTGAGTTGACCACGATCTCGCCTGCGCCACTGTCAACGCAACGCTTGATCCAGCTGATGGCTTCCATGCCTGTATCTTCTCTGCCGCCCTTTGCAAATACGCGGAACTCGTTGCCAACACGCTTTACGTCGACGGAGAGAACAACGCACTGGTCTCCGTAGAGCTTTGCCGCCTCTTCTATAAGCCCGGGATTGCGAATTGCACCTGAGTTTACGCTGACCTTATCCGCGCCGCATTTCAGCACGCGGTCGAAGTCTGCTACGGTATTGATGCCACCGCCCACTGTAACCGGAATAAACACAGTTCGTGTTGTCTCGCAGAGTATATCAGTAAAAAGCTGTCTCCCCTCAAATGACGCTGTAATATCGTAGAATACCAGCTCATCTGCGCCGTTTTCGCTATAGTACTGTGCAAGCTCAACGGGAGAGGAGACATCATTCAGTCCTTCAAAATTTACACCCTTTACCACCCTTCCGTTCTTTACGTCAAGGCACGGGATTATTCGTTTTGTTATCATTTTGCCGCCTCTATTGCTTCTTTAAGAGATATTGCGCCTGTATAGTAGGCTTTACCGATGATAGCGCCATGGATGTCGAGCTTTGCAAGCTTATAGATATCTTCCATTGACGATACGCCGCCGGATGCGATAATGTTCATGTGAAGCTCTTGGGAAAGCTCATCATAAAGAGACACGTTACTTCCCTGCATTGCGCCGTCTTTGGAGATATCGGTTGAGATAAGAGTCTTAATACCAATACTCTCCATCATCTTACAGAATTCTATTGCTGTGTAGGCGGATTTTTCTGTCCAGCCCTTTACTGCAACATATCCGTCCTTAATGTCAACGCCAACTGCGATCTTATCGCCGTACTTTTCAGCGGCTTCTCTTGCAAATTCGGGATTCTGTACTGCAGCTGTTCCGAGGATAACACGGTCAAGACCTGCCTCGATGTATGCGTCAACCACTTCCATACTACGAATACCGCCGCCAATTTCACATAACAGTGAAGTTTCTGCTTTGATACGCTTGACGATATCAAAATTGGGTATCTTTCCGTTCTTTGCGCCCTCAAGGTCTACAAGGTGGATACAAGTCGCACCCTGCTTCTCAAAGTCACGTGCAACCTCAAGAGGATCGTCGTTATAAACGGTCATTTTTGCGTAGTCACCCTTGAACAGGCGAACTGCTTTGCCTTCAAATAAATCTATTGCGGGGTAAATCAGCATAAACTCACCTCAACTCAATAAATGCGCGAAGTATCTTTAGTCCGACCTCTCCGCTTTTTTCGGGATGGAACTGACAGCCGAAGATATTGTCTTTTGCAACTGCCGCCGTGAGAGTTGCTCCGTATTCGGTAGTTGCGACTGTAGATTCTGCGCAATTTGTTCCGTGATAGGAATGAACGAAGTAAACATGAACGCCTTCGTCAATATATTTGAATATCGGACTTTTCTCTCCACAGAATTTCAGTGCATTCCAACCGATGTGGGGAATTTTAAGCCCTTCGGGTATGGTCTCCGATATAGGACGGATTTCGCCTTTTATAAGTCCAAGTCCCTCATACTCGCCGTATTCATAGCTTTTTTCAAGAAGCATTTGCATACCAAGGCAGATTCCCATAAGGGGTTTGCCCTTTTCTGCTTCATCAATGACAACGGATGCAAGACCGGACTGACGAAGCTTTGCCGCCGCGTCTCCGAATGCACCGACACCCGGGAGAATGATCTTGTCAGCATTGCGAAGTATCTTTTCGTCTGACGTCACCACTGCATCTGCTCCGATCGCGGCAAATGACGAGCGGAGCGAAAACAGGTTGCCAACGCCATAGTCAACTATTGCTATCATTAAAGAACTCCTTTTGTGGATGGGATCTCGTTTGCGTATGCAGGGTCTATCGCCACAGCATCCTTAAGGCTTCGCGCAACAGATTTGAAGGTGCCTTCGATGATGTGGTGAGAATTTTTTCCGTCAAACTGCTTGATGTGGAGAGTGATTCCTGCGTTTCTAACAAATCCGAGCCAAAATTCCTCAACCAGTTCTGTATCAAAGTCGCCAACCTTTTCTGTAGGTATCTCAAGTCCGTAACCGAGGTAGTCTCTGCCTGAAATATCAACAGCGGAAAGAATGAGCGCTTCATCCATCGGGAGGATCATGTTACCGTAGCGGTATATGCCTCTCTTGTCTCCCACAGCCTCTCTGAAGGCCTGTCCGAGCGAGATGCCGATATCCTCTGCGGTGTGATGGTAGTCCACCTCAACGTCACCCACGCACTTCACAGTAAGATCAAATCTGCCGTGCTTTGCGAAAAGTGTGAGCATGTGGTCGAGAAATCCGCAGCCTGTGTCGATTGCACTTCTGCCGCTTCCGTCAAGGTCAAGGGTGAGGGATATATCAGTTTCCGCTGTCTTGCGGTTGATCTCTGATCTTCTCATTTTGTCTCCTCCAGAATTTCGTTGAGTTTTGCGATCAATATATTCATCTGCTCAAGGCTGCCAATGGTAATGCGGTTGTAATCAGTGAGTCTCGGCTTATCAAAATGACGCACGAGGACACCTTTTTCCTTGAGTTTAAGGTAGATATCCTTACCGCTTACTCTGTTATGCTTTGCGAAAATGAAGTTTGCGCTTGAGTCCGGCATTGTAAAGCCAAGCTTTGAAAGCTCACTTGCTGTATATGCGCGATTTTCGATGACGGTTTTGCAGTTGTTCTGCACGTATTCGTCGTCTTCAAGCATTCCCACGCCCTGTGCAAGTGTCATGCTGTTTACGTTATAGGGGTTGGTTGAGTAACGGATCGTGTGGAGGTCTGCAATCAGCTTTTTAGAGCCGATGCCAAATCCAAGTCTTGCGCCTGCCATTGAGCGTGATTTAGAAAAAGTCTGTGTAACGAGCAAATTATCGTACTCTCTGACAAGCGGAATACAGCTTTCGCCACCGAAGTCAACGTACGCCTCGTCAATTAAAACCACGTTATCGGGATTGCTCTCGATGATCTTGCGAATCTCACCCACGGGCAACGAAATGCCTGTAGGAGCATTAGGATTTGCAATGAATATGGTTTTGCTTATACCGATATAGTCGTTTACGTCAATCGTAAAATCATCTTTCAGAGGAATTTCCTCATAAGGAACACCGTTCAGGTCCGCAAACACAGGATAGAAGCCGTAGGTTATATCGGGAAATACTGCCGGATGATCCTTGTCACAAAACGCCATAAATGCGAAGTTAAGCACCTCGTCTGAGCCGTTTGTGACGATAGTTTCCTCATAGTCAACGCCATAGTATTCTGCAAGCTTTTCTCGCAGTGCACGGCACTCGGGGTCGGAATAGAGTTCGGTTTTCTTTGCAGCTGACAGAGCATTCTCTATTGCTGTCTTTGACGGAGGAAACGGAGACTCGTTTGTGTTCAGCTTGACGTATTTCATATCTCTCGGCTGTTCCCCGGGAGTGTATGGTACAAGCTTATCAAATTTAGCGGAGAAAAATCTGCTCATGTCAGTCCTCGAATCTGATCACCGCGCTCTTTGCGTGTGCGGTAAGTCCTTCTTTTTCAGCAAATCTGTGTACGTCCCAAGCAACGTTCTTCAGCGCATCCTTTGTGTAGTAGGTGTACTGTGTTTTCTTAATAAAATCATCCACAGACAAGGGGCTGGAGAATCGTGCTGTGCCGCTTGTGGGAAGTGTGTGGTTAGGACCTGCGAAGTAGTCACCAAGCGCTTCGGGACAATACTTGCCCATGAAGATGGATCCTGCGTGCTTGATGCTATCGAGATAGTCGAAAGGATTGTCAACTGCAAGTTCAAGGTGCTCGGGAGCGATCTCGTTTGCAATATCAATTGCCGCCATGAGAGTGTCAGCAACAATGATCTTGCCGTTATTGTCGATGGAAACACGTGCGATCTCTGCTCTTTCAAGAAGAGGAATCTGTACTTCAAGCTCGCGGGAAACAGCTTCAGCAAGCTCCATTGAATCTGTAACAAGAACTGCGCTTGCCATTTTGTCGTGTTCTGCTTGTGAGAGAAGGTCTGCAGCGACGTAACGGGGATTTGTTGTTTTGTCAGCCACAACGAGAATCTCACTGGGGCCTGCAATCATGTCGATGGATACCTGGCCGAACACCTGCTTCTTTGCTTCTGCTACGAATGCGTTACCTGGGCCTACTATCTTGTCGACCTTCGGAATGCTCTCCGTTCCGTAAGCAAGTGCCGCGATTGCCTGTGCTCCGCCTACCTTGAAGATCTTGTCAACTCCCGCAACACTTGCCGCAACGAGGATGGCAGGATTGACCTTACCCTCTGCGTTCGGAGGTGTAACCATTACAACGTCTTCGCATCCGGCAATCTTAGCGGGGATGGAGTCCATAAGTACTGTGGAAGGATACGCCGCTGTACCGCCGGGCACGTAAAGACCTGCTTTATCTACCGGAATAATCTTCTGACCGACCACAACACCTGCTTCGTCGTTAATGATGAAGCTGTTGCGAACCTGTCTCCGGTGGAACTTTATGATATTCGCTGCCGCTTTTTTAATAACCTCAACGAACTCAGGTTCTACAAGAGTATAAGCCTCTTCGATTTCCTCTTTGGTAACGCGGAGAGATATAAGCTCTGCTCGGTCGAACTTTTCTGTATATTCAAGAAGTGCGCTGTCACCGTTTTTTCTAACATTGGCGATAATTTCCGCAACAACTGCCTCAACGTCTACAGTCGGAACGGCGCGTGCAAAGATATCCTTATTATCAACCTCGCCGTATTTCAGTATCTTAATCATTTTTAGCCTCCAGCTGTGCCACGATCTGCTGCGTCAGCTTTTCTATCTGTTCGTTTTTGAATCGAAAGCTTGATTTGTTTGCAATTAGTCTTGCGCTGATCGGAACTACTGTCTCAATTACATTGAGGTCGTTCTCTTTCAGCGTTGTACCTGTCTCAACGATATCCACAATCACATCGGAAAGGCCGAGGATGGGGGCTATCTCAATAGAGCCGTTGAGATGAATGATATCTATGTCTCTGCCCTTGGCCGCGTAGTGGTTCTGGGCTATGTTTACAAACTTTGTTGCTACACGGAGCGTGCGTCTGGGGTCATCGTGGAAGTCTGCTTTTGCCGCTACCGCCATTCTGCATTTGCCAAGGTTAAGGTCTAACAGCTCGTAAATATCAGGCTGGTACTCAAGCAGAATGTCCTTGCCCGCAACACCTATATCCGCCGCACCACGCTCAACATAAATTGATACGTCAGAGGGCTTTACCCAGAAATAACGGACTCCAACCTCTTCATTCTCAAAGATGAGCTTGCGGTTGTTCTCCTTGATTGACGGGCACTCAAATCCTGCTTTTTCAAACATCGAGTAAACCTTCTCGCCAAGTCTTCCTTTGGGAAGCGCAATATTCAAGATCGTTTTCATATTTTACTCCCCTTTGATAAGATCAACGAGCTTCTTATACTTAATATTTTCAGGAACGGATTTTACCGCCATAACGCTTTCGCCGTTGTTTGTAAGCTCTTTTATTTTTTCGGAAAGGCTTTTGAGGGAAATACCGTCTCCGTAAAGCACAACGGTATCTACATCGAACTCCTCGCCATCGGTAAGTCTTTCAAGCATATCGAGATACACCGCAAAGCCGATAGCGCGGGATTTCTTTCCCATTTTCTTCAAGAGTTTATCGTACTGTCCGCCTGAGAGTACGCCGGTAGGAACGCCGGGCACAAATCCCTTGAATACGATTCCGTTATAGTAATGCATATCGTTAACAACGGAAAAATCAATTTTGATTATGTCACCGCATCCAATCTCGTCAAGTGCAGTAACAATACTGTCAAGCTCATCAATAAGAGATGACGGTATGATGTCACCGAGAACATTCTTGAGCTTTCCGATAACATCTGCAGGCTTTCCGTAAATTGATATGAGATTTTTAAGTAGCTCTGCATACTCGTCACTGATTCCCGCACCACGGCATACTGTCTTGATATCGTGGATGTTTTTCTCACCGATGAGGCTGAGCACACTGTCTCTGTCTCTTCCAAAAAGTCCGATCTTATCAAGTACAGCGGAAACAATACCGAGATGAGAGATGTCAAGCTCACCCTCAGATGAGATAGTCTTAATGCTCTCTGCCGCCAGCATCAAGACCTCAAAGATAGAGTAGTCATCAATATCTCCGATGCACTCAAGGCCGACCTGCATGATCTCGCGGAATGACTTTGTGCTGCCTGAGATGCGGTATACGTTTTCGTTATAATATACTTTCTCGACTCTGTCAGCCTCGTCCTTGCTGTTTTTGATGATCGACAGCGTTACGTCAGGCTTAAGAGCCATCAGCTTACCGTTTGTATCAGTGAATGTGATTATGTTGTCAGAAATAAGGAAGTTCTTGTTGCGAACGTAAAGATCGTACTCCTCGAACTTGCTCATTTTATACTGTGAATAGCCGTACTTTCCGTACAAAGCGCGCAAAGCAAATATAGCTCGCTCATCAGCCTTCAGTTTCATTTCATCTATGTTCATTTACTTCTCTTCTCCGCTTGCTTCAGTTTTTCTATTGCGTTAAGATAACCGCCGTCACCGTAGTTCAGGCACTTCCTTACGCGGCAAATGGTCGCTGTACTGATGCTTGTTTCCTCGGAGATACGCTGGCAGCTATACCCTTTTTCAAGCATAACAGCTACGTCAAATCTCTGAGCCATATCCTGAATTTCACGAATTGTGCACACGTCCTCGAAAAATGCATAGCAATCATCAATGGAATCGAGGCTCAATATTGCACGAAAAAGTTGGTCCATTGCAGGGGAATGAAGGTCCACCATGATAATTTCTCCCACTAATAAATATTACCCGTTAATAATACCACTTTATCATGCTAAAGTCAATAGTATTTTGCAAATTTCTTCTAAAAATCACAGAGAAAAATATATAAAATACGCCCGATCTCTAATGCATTATGCACAAAGAGTGTCCGGGCGATATTTTGTTATAAATTATTAGAACAGACCTGTGATCTTTCCGTTTTCGTCAACGTCAATACGCTCTGCCGCAGGAGACTTAGGAAGTCCGGGCATGGTGAGAATTTCACCTGTCAGAACTACGATAAATCCTGCGCCTGCAGATACCTTAACATTCTTAACGGTTACGGTAAATCCTTCGGGAGCACCAAGCTTTGTAGGATCATCAGAGAAGCTGTACTGCGTCTTTGCGATACATACGGGAAGCTTATCAAATCCAAGTGCTGTAAGTTCAGCGATCTGCTTCTGTGCCGCGGGAAGGATGGAGATACCCTCGCCGCCGTAAACTTTCTTCGCAACAGCTTCGATCTTCTCTTCGATAGTGGAGTCAAGCTCGTAGGAGAATGTGAAGTCACCCTGCTCTTCTTCACAGAGACGTACTACCTCGCGTGCAAGCTCTTCGCCGCCCTTACCGCCGTTTGCCCATACTGTGGACAGGCAGGTATTAACGCCGAGTTCTCTGCACTTTGCGATGATAAAGTCGATTTCCTTATCTGTATCTGTGGGGAATCTGTTAACTGCAACCACGCAAGGAAGCTTATAAACGTTCTTGATGTTGGAAACGTGACGAAGAAGGTTAGGAATACCTGCTTCGAGAGCGCCAAGATCTTCTGTGCCAAGCTGTGTCTTTGCAAGGCCGCCGTGCATCTTAAGCGCGCGAACTGTAGCAACAACAACAACTGCATCAGGTACAAGTCCTGCAGCGCGGCACTTAATGTCAAGGAACTTTTCAGCACCAAGGTCAGCGCCAAATCCTGCTTCGGTTACTGTGTAGTCGCCCATCTTAAGCGCCATCTTTGTAGCGATAACGGAGTTACATCCGTGTGCGATGTTTGCGAAAGGACCGCCGTGTACGAATGCGGGTGTTCCTTCAAGAGTCTGAACCAGGTTAGGAGCAAGAGCGTCCTTGAGAAGTGCTGTCATTGCGCCTGCCGCTTTAAGCTGACCGCAGGTTACAGGCTCGCCCTTTGCTGTATAGCCAACGATGATTCTGGAGAGTCTTGCCTTGAGGTCGGAGATGGAGTTGGAAAGGCAGAACACAGCCATGATCTCGGACGCAACTGTAATGTCGAATCCGTCTTCTCTTGGCACACCGTTTGTCTTGCCGCCCATACCGTCAACGATGAAACGAAGCTGACGGTCGTTCATGTCAACACAGCGCTTCCATGTGATTCTGCGAACGTCGATGCCAAGCTCGTTGCCCTGCTGGATGTGATTGTCAAGCATAGCCGCAAGAAGGTTATTAGCTGCGCCGATTGCATGGAAGTCACCTGTGAAGTGGAGATTGATGTCCTCCATGGGAACTACCTGAGCGTATCCACCGCCTGCCGCACCGCCCTTAACACCGAAAACGGGTCCGAGGGAGGGCTCACGGAGTGCTACTGTTACGTCCTTGCCAATGCGCTTAAGACCGTCAGCAAGACCGATCGTTGTTGTTGTCTTGCCTTCGCCTGCGGGAGTGGGTGTGATAGCTGTCACGAGAACGAGCTTACCGTCCTTCTGATCTTTCTTGTCTTCAAGGAGAGAGAGGCTTACTTTTGCCTTGTATCTACCGTACTGGTCGATGTACTTCTCATCAATGTGAGCAGTCTTTGCGATCTCAAAAATAGGCTTAAGCTCACAGCTCTGAGCGATTTCAATATCAGTTTTGTACTGCATTTTCGTGTCCTCCGTTATTACTTAAAGTACTTAACCGCTGCTTCAAACATCTTGATGTCGAAGTTGCCGGGAATATTCTTGTAAAGGCCTGCGCCGATACGTTCGCTGTGACCCATCTTACCGAATACGCGTCCGTCGGGTGATGTAATACCCTCGATTGCGTACATGGAGTCGTTGGGGTTGAAGTGGATATCACTTGTTGCGTTATCGTCGAAGTCAACGTACTGTGTAGCGATCTGTCCGTTTGCCGCAAGAGCCTTGATAGTCGCCTCATCAGCGAGGAATCTGCCCTCACCGTGAGAGATCGGCACGCTGTAAACGTCGCCTACATTTGTAAGAGCAAGCCAAGGAGACTTGTTGGACGCGATTCTTGTGCGAACGATGCGGGACTGGTGACGTGCGATGGTATTGAATGTAAGTGTAGGACAGTTTTCATCTGTGTCGATGATCTTACCGTAAGGAACGAGGCCAAGCTTGATAAGCGCCTGGAATCCGTTACAGATACCACACATGAGACCGTCGCGCTTTTCGAGAAGCTCTGTTACGCCTTCTTTGATTGCGGCGTTGCGGAAGAATGCTGTGATAAATTTACCTGATCCGTCAGGCTCGTCACCGCCTGAGAAGCCACCGGGGACAAAGATCATCTGTGACTGAGCGATCTTCTTTGCAACATTATCTACGCTGCGTGCTACGTCATCTGCCGTAAGATTGCGAATTACAACGATATCAGCCTCTGCTCCTGCTGCCTCAACTGCGCGTGCAGAATCGTATTCACAGTTTGTGCCGGGGAATACGGGGATGAGTACCTTGGGCTTTGAAACCTTTACAGCGGGTGCGGGACGCGTCTTTGCCTCAAAGCAGAAGTTCTCCATAGGAGTCTTTCTGTCGGGGATGTTGCAGCTATATACGCCCTCGAGAGTAGCCTCGTTGAGTTCTGCAAGCTCTGCGATAGATACGCATTCACCGCCAAGCTTAATTACAGGCTCGGATATTGTCTCACCGATCTTCAGTGCATATTCACATTCGATCTCGGTGTCAAGCTCAGCTACGATAAAGTCGTACATCATGCCGTTATATAAGTCGTTATCTGCTGTGCCGCATGATTCAAAGCCGATTTCATTACCGAAGGACATCTTCATAACAGCTTCGGCAATACCGTTTTCAACTGCCCATGCCGCTTTTACCGCTCCCTTATCGCAGTAGCCGTGGAATGCTTCCCATGCGGATTTGGTTGATTCGGGAGTCTGGTCAACAGGAGCAAAGAGGTATACAGGATGTCCTGCTTCCTTGAATTCGGGAGAAATAACCTTATCTGCGTTAATAGGCGCGATAGCAAAGGAGATCAGTGTCGGAGGAACGTCCTTATCGAGGAATGTACCGGACATGGAGTCCTTACCGCCAATAGCAGCACAACCGAGATCAAGCTGAGCATCCATAGCACCGAGAAGTGCGGAGAAAGGCTTGCCCCAACGCTGGGGTTCATTGCGAAGCTTTTCAAAGAATTCCTGAAGTGTAAGATATGCATCCTTGTAGTCAGCACCGGAAGCTACAATCTTTGCAACAGAATTGAGCACAGCGGAGTATGCGCCAACATAAGTGTTTTCGCTGCTTACGTCTGCATCAAATCCCCATGCCATAACGCTTGCGGAGTTTGTCTTTTCACCGGGAAGTACGGGAAGAAGTGCCGCCATAGACTGTGCGGGAGTTCTCTGTGTCTTACCACCAAAAGGCATAAGAACAGAGCCTGCGCCGATGGAGCCGTCAAATCTCTCTACAAGACCTCTTCTGCTTGCTGTCTTGAGGTCTGATGCCATTGTACGAAGGTCGGGATAAAGAGCCTTTGAGAATACTTCAAGATCCTTTTCCTTTACTTCAACTGTTGTATGCTTGTCAGCACCGTTTGTATTAAGGAAATCTCTTGAAAGGTCAGCAATAGTCTGTCCCTTCCAGCTCATTACCATTCTTGCTTCTTCGGTAACAACCGCTACCTTATATGCTTCAAGGTTTTCGTTTTCAGCGTACGCGATAAATGTATCCGCGTCCTTTGCCTCAACAACAACCGCCATTCTTTCCTGGGATTCGGAAATTGCAAGTTCTGTGCCGTCAAGTCCGTCGTACTTCTTGCGTACTGCATCAAGGTCGATCTTAAGGCCGTCTGCAAGCTCGCCAATAGCAACGGAAACGCCACCTGCACCAAAGTCGTTGCAACGCTTGATAAGTCTTGTAACCTTGGGGTCACGGAAGAGTCTCTGGATCTTTCTTTCTTCAGGTGCATTACCCTTCTGAACTTCGGATGCCATTGTAGTAAGAGACTTCATATTGTGGCTCTTTGATGAACCTGTGGCACCGCCGATACCATCACGTCCGGTTCTTCCGCCAAGAAGAATTACCACGTCTCCCGGAGCAGGACGCTCACGTCTTACGTTAACCGCAGGTGCAGCGGCAACTACAGCACCGCATTCGAGGCGCTTTGCCACGTATCCGTCGTGATATATTTCTGCCACGTGACCTGTTGCAAGACCTATCTGGTTACCGTATGAGGAATAACCTGCGGCCGCTGTCTGACAGATCTTTCTCTGTGGCAGCTTGCCGGGGATAGTATCTTTGATGGGGACTCTGGGATCAGCCGCACCTGTTACGCGCATTGCCTGGTGAACGTATGCTCTGCCTGAGAGAGGGTCTCTGATGCATCCGCCGATACAGGTTGCCGCGCCACCGAAAGGTTCGATTTCTGTGGGGTGGTTATGAGTTTCATTCTTGAACATGAGAAGCCAATCCTGCTCTTCTCCGTTCACTTCTGCATTTACATGAATGGAGCAAGCGTTGATCTCTTCACTTTCGTCAAGTTCGGGAAGCTCGCCTCTCTTCTTGAGCACCTTTACAGCGATTGTTGCGATGTCCATAAGAGTCTGGGGACGTGCCGCAGCCTTTTCTTCGCCGTATACTTCAATTCTTGACTCAAGATATCTGTCGTATGCGTCTGCAATGATCTCGTCGTCAATTTTTACGCTGTCAATATGTGTTGAGAATGTAGTGTGACGGCAATGGTCAGACCAATATGTGTCAACTACTCTGATTTCTGTAATTGTAGGATCTCTCTTTTCCTCGTTCTTGAAGTAATTCTGCAAGAAAGCGAGGTCGTCAAGGTCCATCGCAAGACCGAGGCTGTCAAGAAGCTCTTCAAGTCCCTTTGTATCAAGTTCGGTAAATCCTTCAACAGTTGCAACAGTTTCGGGAATTGTGTACTCAGCAATAAGTGTCTCGGGCTTTTCGAGAGATGCTTCTCTGCTCTCAACAGCGTTGATTACGTACTTCTTTACTGTGTCAATATCAGCGTCAGTAAGTTCACCGGTAAGGATATATACCTTTGCAGAACGCACTGTAGGACGCTCGATCTGGCTCTGAAGCTGGATACACTGTGCGGCTGAATCAGCTCTCTGGTCAAACTGTCCGGGAAGAGGCTCAACAGCAAAGACGATTCCTTCGCTTATATCAAGCTCTCTGTAGACGATATCAAGCTGAGGCTCGGAAAAAACTGTGTTGACAGCCTTATCAAAAAGCTCCGGATCAATGTTTTCAACATCGTAACGGTTAATGACACGAAGTCCGGTAAGGCCGTTTATGCCAACAAGATTCTTCAGTTCAGAAAGAAGACCTCTCGCTTCGTTAGCAAGCTCCTTTTTCTTTTCAACAAATACTCTGAAAACCATTATTATTCCTCCAATGCCGCCAATGCGCGAGCGCCGATGTCATGACGGTAGTATGCATTATTGAAGCTGATCTTTTCAACCATGGCGTAGGAAGCCTTGATTGCTTCGGGAAGCGTGTCTGCAATTGCGGTTGCACCGAGAACACGTCCGCCGTTTGTCAGAAGCTTGCCGTCCTTGAGACTTGCACCTGCAACATACACATTCTTTTCTATTTCCGCGGGAATATTCATCTCAAAGCCCTTTTCGTAGCTCTGGGGATAACCCTTGGAAGCCATGATTACGCAACACGCGTTCTTATTGCTGAATTTAACCTCTGTATCAGCAAGTGTACCGTTGGTTGTAGCCTGCATAACTGTGAGAAGGTCACTCTCAAGGAGAGGAAGCACAACCTGTGTTTCGGGGTCTCCGAATCGGCAGTTATACTCGATAACCTTGGGGCCTTTGGGTGTGATCATAAGACCGAAGTAGAGGCAACCCTTGAATGTTCTGCCTTCAGCGTTCATAGCCTTGATAGTGGGAACGAAAATTTTGTCCATACACTCTTTTGCTATGTCCGCTGTGTAGTAGGGGTTGGGGGCAATAGTACCCATACCACCTGTGTTAAGACCTGTATCGTTATCCCCTGCTCTCTTATGGTCCATTGATGAGATCATTGGTACAACTACATTTCCGTCAGTGAAAGACAGGACGGAAACCTCGGGACCTGTGAGGAACTCTTCAATAACGATATGATCACCACTCTTGCCGAACTGCTTATCCTGCATCATTGAGATAACAGCATTCTTGGCAGCCTCTCTGTCCTCAGCGATAATTACACCCTTTCCGAGTGCAAGACCGTCTGCCTTGATAACTGTGGGAATTGGACATGTCTCGATATACTCAAGGGCCTTTGCCATATCGTCAAATACTTCATATTCCGCAGTGGGAATACCGTATTTCTTCATAAGGTTCTTTGAGAAAACCTTACTGCCTTCGATAATAGCGGCATTTGCACGAGGACCGAAGCAAGGGATGCCTTTTTCCTCAAGCGCATCAACGCATCCGAGAACAAGAGGATCGTCCGGAGCAACAACAGCATAGTCGATGCTATTCTCTACAGCAAATTTTGTTATCGCTTCGATATCCTTTGCACCTATGTTAACAAGAGTGGCGTCGTTTGCCATGCCGCCGTTACCGGGGAGAGCGAATATCTCTGTAACGTTTTTATTTTCTTTAATTTTCTTGATGATGGCATGTTCTCTGCCGCCACCGCCAACTACCATTATTTTCATATTTATATCCTTATCAGATTAATGGTGGAACAGTCTCATGCCTGTGAATGCCATTGCGATACCGCGCTTGTTGCACTCTTCAATAACGAGATCGTCACGGATAGATCCGCCAGGCTCAGCTATGTAGTGAACACCGGATGCGTGTGCTCTCTTTACGTTATCTGCAAAGGGGAAGAAAGCGTCGGATGCAAGTGCAATCTGGTTGAATCCGCCAAGCCACTCTGCTCTTTCTTCTGCTGTGAGAGGAGCGGGCTGAGATGTAAAGTAGTTCTGCCAGATTCCGTCAGCGCAAACGTCTTCTTCGTTTCCGTTGATGTAACCGTCGATTACGTTGTCTCTCTCAGGTCTGCCCATTGTGGGAAGGAAAGGAAGATCAAGTACCTTCGGATGCTGACGCATGAGCCAAGTATCTGCCTTTGTTCCTGCAAGTCTTGTGCAGTGGATTCTGGACTGCTGACCTGCGCCAACGCCGATTGCCTGACCGTCTGTAGCATAGCAAACGGAGTTGGACTGAGTATACTTAAGTGTGATAAGAGCTACGATAAGGTCGCGCTTTGCGGATTCGGGAAGCTCTTTGTTTTCTGTTACAACGTTTTCGAGAAGGTGCTCACCGATCTTGAACTCGTTTCTGCCCTGCTCGAATGTGATGCCGTAAACGTCCTTTGTTTCGATAGGCTCGGGCTTGTATTCGGGATCGATCTGTACGATGTTATAACCGCCTTTTCTCTTGGACTTGAGGATCTCAAGAGCTTCGGGCTCGTAACCGGGAGCGATGATACCGTCGGAAACCTCGCGGGCAATGAGCTTTGCTGTTGTTACGTCGCAAACGTCGGAGAGTGCAACCCAGTCGCCGAAGGAGCAAAGTCTGTCTGTACCGCGAGCACGAACGTACGCACAAGCGAGAGGAGACTCATCAAGGCCTTCGATGTCTTCAACGAAGCAAGCTTTCTTGAGAGCATCGCTGAGAGGAAGACCGATAGCTGCAGATGTGGGGGAAACGTGCTTGAAGGATGTAGCAGCAGGTACGCCAAGCGCTTCCTTCAGTTCCTTAACGAGCTGATAGGAGTTGAATGCGTCAAGGAAGTTGATATATCCGGGACGACCGTTGAGCACGGTAATGGGAAGCTCGCTGCCATCCTTCATAAAGATTCTCGAAGGCTTCTGGTTGGGGTTACAGCCATATTTAAGTTCAAATTCTTTCATTTTTATCTCCTTTAATATCTCATAAATTACACGAGTTTACGCCAGATCTCGCATACGTTACAGCATGCATGATCATCATCAGATTCCTCTACAAGAGCAATTTGTGTCAGTACCGCTTCCTTATATGTAGATATAAGTCCAAATTCGTTGAGCGAATCATATGATATTGACTCAAAATTGCATCCACAGTTTGTTATTGCACTAATACTCGAAAAATCTTCAACAAGATCATACCCGCAGAATGTAAATCCTTGCCTTTCAAGGCCATTTTGAGGATAAATCTCAGGTCTGACAATTACTGCAATAATTTGTTCTGTTCCGGAACGCAGAGGTGAGTTGTGAGCCTCTATCTCATACATATTAAACAGACCACAGTCGAATGATACGATCTCACTGCACTTTATCTTGTTTTTTGTAAAATATCTGAACCGTTCGTTAGAATAGTAACGGTTGGCACCAAAATACTGAACATACAGTGGTGTGCGGGGGATGAACTCGATGCTCATTTATTATCCTTACACGTTCTTATTTACAATTCTTGTTTCGGTTTCGCCTGTTGTGATATCGATATATCTAACAAAGAGGGATACCTTATTGTCCTCATTGAGATTTGTCCAGATAAGGTCAGTCATTGTATCAATATCAGCCTCGGGAAGCTCAAGGGTCTTAGGCTCGCCCTCGAATGAAGGAAGCGGATTACCGTCACCGTTATAGGTATGGATAAACTTCGCTCTGCCTGCTATAGGATTAGAATAAGCGTATGTAAATCTTTCGCAAGAGCTGTCGTCCCCTTCTGCACTCTTAAGAATGGACATTGCAAAGTTCATTTCACCGTTTTCGCGGTGGATGATACCGGAAATACGAGGTGTAAAGTTGGGCTTATCGTCTTCAAACTCACGGGTGCGGAGAGCCTGCTCGAATGTCATCTGCTTGTCCATAAGCTCGTAAATTGTGTCGGTCTGATCGCCGTTTGTAACGATAGTCTTGTTTCCGAGCACTCTTACGGGATAGTAGATTATGAGATGGGGGTCTGTCATCTTGGACTCGTCGAACGCCTTTGTACGCATTGCGTCACCTTCAAGTACGAATACGCGGTTGCGGCTGTTTTCGCTTCTGCCCATGATGAAGTATGCGGTGATAGCCTTCTTACCGTCAGCGCTCTTGCCAATAATTATACCTCTGCCGTGATAAGCAAGAGAATTAAGCTCGTTTGCAATGGTAGATATTTTCATTGAAATTATTCTCCTTTAATATACACTTTGTTGTCTATAACAGTTATTCTTCCGTCGCAGAACAGACGAACTGCCTCGGGCAGGATCTTCCATTCAGCCTGTTCCATTATTCTCTTTTGGAGAGCTTCGGGAGTGTCGTCCTGCTTAACTTCAACTGCCTTTTGCAGGATGATCGGACCTGCATCGCACTCGGGAGTAACTATATGCACCGTTGCGCCGGATACCTTTACGCCCTTAGCAAGTGCTGCTTCGTGAACATAAAGTCCGTAAAAGCCTTTTCCGCAGAACGAAGGGATAAGCGCAGGGTGAACGTTGATGATTCTGTTGGGAAAAGCCTCGTAAACCTGCTCGTCGATGATCGTAAGGAAGCCTGCAAGTACAACAAGATCTATTCCTGCCGCAATCATAGTGTCGGCAAGTGCTTTTGAGTATGCCGCTATGCTGTCGTATTCCTTGCGAGCGAGAACCTTTGACTCAATTCCGTTGTTCTTTGCCCTCTCGAGCGCATAAACACCCGGCTTTGAGGCGATAACAAGGGATATTTTACCGTTTCCAAGTTCTCCTCTTCCCTGTGCATCAATGAGGGCTTGCAGATTTGTTCCGCCACCCGACACAAGGACTGCTATTTTTGTCTGTTTCATAAATTTACCCTTATAAATAATCAGTTTGCGGTGTTCTTCTCTTTGCAAAGGAGAGAAAGCGCGGGAATAAGCATGCCGCCGATTGCGTTACCGAGGATTACGATCCACAGATAAGCGAATGCGTTGAGGCTTACGATACCGGATGCCGCAAAGTAGAACATATTTGCGATAGAGTGCTCAAATCCTGCGAGGATGAACACGGGTACGCAGAAGAATATGCCTGCGATGGACTTATTCTCTCTGTAAATTACTACTGCGAGGTACATGAGGATTCCGCAGAAGATTGCACGGATGATAGTTTCGGGGACTGTCTGCGCAAGCTTAGGTTCGCAAATTGCGAGAGCCTTTTCACCAAGTGCGGGAAGTGCGTATCTGATGGCATAACCTGACACAGCGGTTCCTATAAGATTGCCGAGAAGTGAAAGAAGAACTGCGGAGAAGTCTGCTTTTTTATGGGAAATAACGAGGAAACCTACTTTTCCTGTGAACAGTGCGTATCCGCGGAAGCAGATACAAAGAAGCGCAACAGAAAACATTATAGCGCCAACTATCTTACCGTAACCTGCGTAATCATTGCAACAAGCGAGGAAAACGCTTCCGCCAATTCCGATGCAAAGTCCTGCAATAACTCCAAGTGTTAAATCTCTCTTCAGCATAATACTACCTGCTCATCAGATTCAATAATTTCGCCAAGAACGTAAGCATCCTCGCCGTTTGCACGGAGGATCTCGAGTGCTGTATCAACCTGGTCTGCGGGAACAACAACGCTCATACCAACGCCCATGTTGTATGTGTTGTACATATCTCTTTCAGGGATGTTACCTGTCTTTGCGATAAGATCGAAGATAGGAAGAACCTTAACGTCCGCCTTATTGATCTTTGCGCCAAGTCCCTCGGGAATGCTTCTCGGAATGTTTTCGTAGAAGCCGCCGCCTGTGATATGGGAGATACCCTTTACGTCAACCTTGTCGATGAGAGCGAGGATGGATTTAACGTAGATCTTTGTGGGAGTGAGAAGTGTCTCAGCGATGGTCTTGCCGCCAAGAGCTTCACAAGGTACATATAGGTTGTCGGGATTGTTGTCAATATCGAACACCTTGCGGATAAGAGAGAATCCGTTGGAATGGATGCCGCTGGATGCAAGAGCGATAACTACGTCGCCTGCAGCCATCTTTTTGTTGTCGATGATCTTTTTCTTATCAACGATACCTACAGCAAAGCCTGCAAGGTCGTATTCCTCAACGGGCATCATACCGGGGTGTTCAGCAGTTTCGCCGCCGATAAGTGCCGCACCTGACTGTACACAGCCTTCAGCAACACCGCCGACGATCTCAGCGATCTTTTCGGGGATATTCTTGCCGCATGCGATATAGTCAAGGAAGAACAGCGGTTTTGCGCCACAGCAGATAATATCGTTAACGCACATTGCAACAGCGTCAATGCCGATAGTGTCATGCTTGTCCATGAGAATGGCCATCTTTACCTTTGTACCGCATCCGTCAGTACCGGATACAAGCACAGGCTCTTCCATGCCGAGAAGATTGAGTCCAAAGCATCCGCCAAAGCCGCCGATGTCATCAACACAGCCTTCGTTCTTTGTGCGTGCAATATGTTTTTTCATGAGTTCTACGGCTTTATAGCCTGCAGTAATGTCAACGCCCGCTGCTGCGTAGCTTTCAGATTTGGAGTTAGAGTGCATTTTAATGATCCTTTCTTAAGTTAAATGCGCCGTGGGTGTCAATATGAATTATTCTTTACCTGTCCAGCAATATGTGCAAAGCTTACACTCGGGAAGACCGATTGCTTTGATAATGCCTTCGAGGGACTGAAATTCAAGAGAATCAAAGTGGAACTTTTCACAGAGAGCACGTCTCAGATTCTTACCGCGTTCAGTATTTGCATCACTGTACTCCTCAATATGTTTGAAGCCTTCTTCCCCCTCGAGTTCCATAATAACTCTGCGGGCAATAAGATCCATTTCGCTGTTAGCTCTGGAGAAGTTCAGATATTTACAGCAGTACATAATAGGCGGACATGCGCTTCTCATATGTACTTCCTTTGCTCCGTGCTCATGAAGGAATTCTACAGTTTCCTTAAGCTGAGTTCCTCTTACAATAGAGTCGTCAACAAACAAGAGGTTCTTGTCATGGATAAATTCCTTAATGGGGATCTGCTTCATTTTCGCAACGCGGTCTCTGTCGACCTGCTTTGCCGGTGTGAAGCTTCTTGCCCATGTTGGTGTATATTTGATATAAGGACGTGCAAAGGGGATTCCGGAAGCATTTGCATATCCGATTGCATGAGGTGTACCTGAATCCGGGAATCCGCCGATATAGTCGATATTGCTGATGGTTCCCTTTTCCTTATCCGTCTCTGCAAGAATACCGCCGTCACGGTATCGCATAGCCTCTACGTTAATACCCTCGTAGTTTGATGAGGAGTATCCGTAATACGTCCAAAGGAACGAGCAGATGCGCATCTCTTTGCCGGGCTCTGCGAGGATATTCATACCATCGCTTGTTATCTCAACTACCTCACCCGGACCAAGCTCATGCTCTGTTTCATAGCCAAGCTTCTGGTAAGCGAAGGATTCAAATGAGATACAGTATCCGTCCTCTTTCTTTCCCACAAGCATTGGTGTTCGGCCAAGGCTGTCGCGGGCACCGACGATGGATCCGTCATCGCGAAGGATCAAAACGGAAAGAGATCCGTCAACCACCTTCTGCGCAAATTTGATACCCTCAATGAGACTGCTCTTTCTGCCGATTAAGGCTGCAACCAGTTCAGTCCAGTTGATCTTTCCGCTTGTCATGGTGGTAAGGTGTCCACCGCTGTACTCGAGATACTGATCGATAAGCTCATCAGCATTATTGATCATGCCGATAATACAGATGGCGAAAGTTCCCTGTGATGAGCGAATGAGCAGAGGCTGCGGGTCGCTGTCACTGATGCATCCGATAGCGGAGTTGCCGGACATCTCCTCGAACACCTTCTCAAACTTTGTTCTGAACGGTGAATTCTGAATATTATGAATCTCGCGCTGGAGACCTATTTCACTGTCGTAAGATGCCATACCGCCGCGACGTGTACCGAGATGTGAGTGGTAGTCCGTGCCGAAGAACACGTCTTCTATCGCATCATGCTTGCAGGCTGCTCCAAAAAATCCTCCCATAATTTTCTCCTTGTCTTTATTGGTTGGATATTTATGTTCTTATAAATGTGAACTCAACTTATGCGAAGAAAAGCTCGGAGAGTGTCATAGGATCAATATACTCGCCGTTCTTGTAAACGCGCATATTACCGGATGCGATCTCGTCAATGAGCATCACCTTTCCGTCAGCGTCATAGCCGAACTCAAACTTGATATCGTAAAGAACAAGTCCCTTCTCAAGAAGATCATCAGCAACGATCTTTGTGATCTGCTGTGTCATGATCTTGATATCATCATACTGTTCAGCAGTCATTACGCCAAGATCAACAAGACCGTCCTTTGTAACAAGCGGGTCGCCCTTTGCGTCGTTCTTGAATGTTGTTTCAACATATGCGGGTAGATCTGCGCCCTCTTCGATGTAGTCGCTGTAGCGGCGGTAGAAGCTACCAACAGCCTTGTGACGACAGATAACTTCAAGACCCTTACCAAAAGGCTTAGCGGGAAGAACTTCCATTGTTGTGTCAGCGAGGTTTGCGCTTACATAGTGAGTCTTGATACCAGCCGCATTTACCTTTTCAAAGAAGTAAATGGACATACGGAGATTTACGTCACCAACACCTTCTATTGTAAGACCTACAGAGTTTTCACCCGGATCGAACACGCCGTCCTTACCTGTGCAGTCATCCTTAAATTTGAGAAGGTAGTTGCCGTTGTCAAGTGCGAATACGTCCTTTGTCTTTCCTGTGTAAACAAGCTTCATGATAAATACTCCTTTTATGTTAGAAAATTTAATTACTTATTGAATTCAGCAGCTACAGCCGCGTCTTTTTCGAGAACCTTTTTAGCGTCAGATGCTCTCTTCGCATCCAGCTTTGCAGCAAGCTCGGCGTCTTCTACTGCGAGAATCTGTGCAGAAAGCAAAGCGGCATTAACACCCCCGTCTATTGCAACAGTTGCCACGGGAATACCGGAAGGCATCATTACTGTTGACAAAAGGGCATCAATACCGTCTAAATTTGTTGATTTACAGGGAATTCCGATAACCGGGAGCGTAGTATTAGCCGCAACTGCGCCTGCAAGATGAGCCGCCATTCCTGCTGCTGCTATAAGTACACCAAACCCGTTTGCTCTTGCATTACGTGCGAAATCTCTCGCTTCATCGGGTGTTCTGTGCGCTGAATACACGTGCACCTCGTAGGGGATCTCGAGAGAATCAAGAGTTGCGGTTGCTTTTCTGATGATGGGAAGATCGCTGTCACTGCCCATTACGATACCGACTTTTTTCATTAATGATGCCTCCTTATTTTGGTTAAAAAAACAAAACGGCACACTTGACTGCTTTCAGTTAAGTGCGCCCAGACGGTCGGCTGATATTGCGTGTCATTCTTTGCTCCTCCGTGGTGCTCCACGTTATCCGTCAGTTGCAAAAAACGGTCTACATTCGACTTTTTTATTATATCATTTATTAACTTATCTGTCAAGGTGGCAGTACCACCAAATGCGATATTTTTTTATCTTTTTTTTCGTCATAAAACACAATATGCACCCCGTGTGTTGTACGCGGAGTGCATATACAGTTATTTAGCTATGCTTTACTCTGTCTCTTTCTTCAGCGCGCTTTGCATTGTTAAAGCTGTCGAGTGTTCCTACAAGATATCCGGTAATTCTGCGGATTCTCTCGAACTTGAATTCGCCCTCTTCTCTGCCGCACTGAGGACATGTGTTACCGATTATACCGGTATAACCGCAGATTGGGTCATGGTCAACGGGATGGTTGATAGCACCATATCCAACACCGTTATCATGCATCATACGAACTATCTGCTCGAATGCGTCAAGATTTTCGGTGGGATCTCCATCCATTTCAACGTATGTGATATGACCGCCGTTTGTCAGGTTGTGATAAGGACCTTCAAGGCGAAGCTTGTCAGCGGCAGAAATATTGAAGTGTACGGGAATATGGAAGGAGTTTGTGTAATATTCGCGGTCAGTTACACCGTGAATGTAGCCGAACTTTTCCTTGTCAATACGAACAAATCTACCGGAGAGCCCTTCAGCAGGTGTTGCGATAAGGGAGAAGTTAAGTCCGTGCTTTGCGCTTGCGGCATCTGTCAGCTTTCTCATAAAGCCAACGATCTCAAGACCAAGTCTCTGAGACTGCTCGGATTCGCCGTGATGCTTACCTGTAAGAGCAACAAGTGCTTCTGCAAGTCCGATAAAGCCTACGGTAAGAGTGCCGTGCTTAAGTACCTCGGCAACAGAGTCATCCTTGCCAAGATCTTCGGAACCGATCCAAATATTCTGACCCATGAGGAAAGGATAGTTGCGAACAAGCTTCTGGGACTGGATCTTCAGTCTGTCGAGAAGCTGAGCCATAACGAGGTTGACCTTTCTTTCAAGCTCGTTAAAGAACCAGTCGATGTTGCCCTTTGCATTCATTGCTATTCTGGGAAGGTTAACGGATGTAAAGCTGAGGTTACCTCTGCCTGTTACGATTTCCTTTGTCTTATCATATGTGTTTCCGATAACTCTTGTTCTGCATCCCATGTATGCAACTTCTGTTTCCGGCTGACCCTGCTTGTAGAATACAGCGTTATAGGGTGCATCAAGGAAGCTGAAGTTTGGGAAAAGTCTCTTTGCGGAAACCTTGCAAGCCAGCTTAAAGAGGTCGTAGTTGGGATCTTCGGGATTGTAGTTGATTCCCTCTTTTACCTTAAAGATCTGGATGGGGAAAATGGGAGTTTCGCCGTTGCCGAGACCTTCATATGTAGCCTCAAGGATGCACTTCATAACAAGTCTGCCTTCAGGAGTGGTATCAGTACCGTAGTTGAGAGAGGAGAACGGGATCTGCGCACCTGCTCTGGAGTGCATTGTGTTAAGGTTGTGGATAAGTGCTTCCATCGCCTGGTATGTGCTGCGCTCGATCTCGCGATCTGTGTACTTCATTACAACAGCTGCCTGGCGGTTTGCTGTCTTGTCGTCAAAGTAAGCTGCAAGCTCGTTGGCAAGAAGCTCTTTCACCTCGGATGCGTAACCCATACGGATAGGGCAAGCAACCTCGATCTTCTCTGAGATCTTATCTGCAATTGCATCGTAATCAGCGTCCTCTGCTACGTATCCGCCGATATCAAGAGCCTTTGCCACGTTGCGCTTGAAGTGACGCTTGTATGTCTTTGCAACACCGGGAGCCATGCCGTAGTCGAACATGGGGATGGACTGACCGCCGTGCTGATCGTTCTGGTTAGCCTGGATAGCGATACAGCAAAGAGCTGCGTATGTCATAATATCGTTAGGCTCTCTTACAAAGCCGTGACCTGTGGAGAATCCGTTCTTGAACAGCTTGCCGATATCGATCTGACAGCATGTTGTTGTAAGTGTAAGGAAGTCAAGGTCATGGATATGAATATCGCCTTCCTTGTGTGCCTTGGAATGCTCGGGGTCAAGCACGAAGAGCTCGTAGAACTTCTTTGCGCCCTCGGAGCCGTACTTGAGCATTGTGCCCATTGCGGTGTCGCCGTCGATATTCGCGTTCTCACGCTTGATATCGTTTTGTGCCGCGCTCTTGAATGTAAGATCCTCAAATGTCTTCATGAGACCTGTGTTCATTTCGCGGATCTTTGTACGGTCAGCTCTGTAAAGGATATATTCCTTTGCTGTACGTGCATGTCCCTTGTCGATGAGAACCTTTTCAACCATATCCTGGATCTCTTCAACGGTGGGAATTCTGTTCTGAGGCTTAGTGATCTCCTCGATCTTTTCGGAAACCTCGCAGGCCAGCTCCATAGCAACATCATAGTCGCTTCCGCCAACAGCCTGCGCTGCCTTGAAAATTGCATTTGCGATCTTTTCAATATTGAACGGAACCTCACGTCCGTCGCGCTTTACGATCTTTGTAATCATGTTACACTCCTTCTAAACTATATACAGTATATTCACCGTATACATAACACTATATCTTGATATAATAATTTGCACTGCAAATATTATTATAAATCACGGGAATCTAAAAGTCAACACGGAATATAGCACAAATTTGTGCGTGTTTTTATAGGCATTATGACGCTTTGTGTAGAATTTAGGCACAGCTTTTCCTATTGTCGGAAAACATATATGTGTTTTTTCATAAAATTTTCCAAAACTACTGTTTTCTTGATACGATATATGGTATAATTATTTCACTATATATTCTGTATTAATATACGAAAGATATACGATTATGAACGATAATAAGCGCTCGCTGTCTGCATGCGGTATGGTGTACCCTCTCATCCTTGCCCTACTGCTTTTTATTAAATCGAAAGTCTTCTACTCCGGTCTTCATCTCGCTGATTTTCCTTCGGCATTTGCTATGGCAAGCGCAGGAATACTGCTTCTTGTTTACACGGCGGTTTCCTTCTTCTCTACGCGCGGTGCAAAGGTAACTGTGACGGTGATGTATTTCATCGTTTCCGTACTGCTCGGTGTTGATGGAGTGTACTACTCATACGTTTCCAAGCTTCCCACAGTTGCACAGCTTGGTATGGTAACTCAGCTTGACGACATTTCAGAAACCATTGAGGGTCTTATAAAAGCCAAGGATGTTATGATGCTCATTGATCTGCCGATTTGGATAATACTCTTCGTGAATAACAGGCTGTTCGGCAAGCAAATCAGCGAAGGTATTCTCGGCAAGCCTGCGCTTTTCCTGAGCAGGCCCCTCTTCAAAAAATGGCATACTGCCGCTGTTTCCGGAGCAGTTGCCCTTGTTCTTACACTTGGAGTTGTTTTGTTCCCTTCTTTTGAAGCGGAATATATGGCAAACGAGATAATGTGCTATCATGTCAGCGATATATACACCTCAATTTTCATGGGAACTCGTGACCGCGTTGTTGACAAGAGCAAGTACACCTCGCCTGACTACTCGGATTATGAATTCTTCGGGGTAGCTGAGGGCAGGAACGTGATAATCATTCAAGTTGAGGCTCTGCAGAATTTCGTGATAGGTGCATATTACGAGGGTCAGGAGCTTACGTCCAATCTGAACAAGCTCATTCACGGCGACTCGTTCTACTTTGCCAATTACTACTACCAGATCGGTGGCGGTAACACGGCTGATGCAGAGTTCCATGTTAATAATTCCCTCTTTGCGCCAGAATCCAACGCCGCGTACATGCAGTATCCCGATAACACTTACTACGGTCTGCCATATCTCCTGAAGGATGAGGGATACTCGGGTGCTTACGCTTATCACGGGTATATCGGATCTTTCTGGAACCGTGAGTATGCTTATCCGAATCAGGGATTTGACGATTACATTTCCCTTGAGGATTTCGAAGAAAACGACGTGTTCGGAATGGGTCTTTCCGACAGGCAGCTTTTCACCCAGTCTATGGAGATGCTGAAGACCTACGAAGAACCTTTCTACGCATTCTATATTACCCTCTCGTCACACTATCCTTACGGAATTCCCCTTGAAGAACGTCAGATAACGCTGAAGCCTGAGGACGAGCAGACCTTGTTCGGACTGTACATTCAGTCTGTAAACTATGCTGACAGATGCATCGGTGAGTTTATTGAGATGCTTAAAGAAGCGGATATGTATGATAACACGATTCTCGTAATCTACGGCGACCACTATGCCCTCGGAAATACAGATTCTAATAATGCAACACGTTTCAGAGAACTGACAGGTCGAAAATACACGCTTTACGATATGTTCAACGTGCCGCTTATCATCAACGTTCCCGGTATGGAGCACAACGAAACTGTCAACACAGCGGGCGGGCATATTGATGTACTCCCAACTCTCCTTTATCTTCTCGGAATAACCAATGACAAGGCTGTTATGTTCGGACAGAATCTTATCGAAGCTGAAGTTGGCTTTGTGTGTCAGCAGACTCACATGTCGGCAGGCTCGTTTATTAACAATGAGGTTCTGTTTAAGAAACCTCACAACAACATTAAGACAAACTACGACGCATATCAGTACGGTACTGACGAAAAGCTTGACTACACTCTCTTTGAGGCTGAGTCAGACTATGCACTGGGCAGAATACGCGACTGCCAGGCATTGCTTGAGAGAAATGACGTACTGCTCGGCAGCGAATAAAGACAAGCAAGGATAATTATGGCTGAAAATAAAAAGAGACGTCTTCGGTGGGTCAGGCTTGACAATGCCGCAAAAATCTACCCTGCCGCAAGACGACGAAATTGGAGTAATGTGTTTCGCCAGTCGGTAACTTTATATGAGCCTGTTGACAAAGCGATTTTGAAATCTGCTCTTGATGTTACCGTTAAGCGTTTCCCCTCTATTGCCGCAAGACTCTCAAACGGTGCTTTCTGGTACTATCTCAGAGAGGTCGAAAGCGCACCAGAGATTCGAGAGGAGCAAAGCTATCCTCTTGTGTTTATGAGCGATAAGGAAATGAGGAAATGTGCCCTCAGAGTCATCGTTTATCACAACAGGATCGCTGTTGAATTCTTCCATTCACTGACAGACGGCACAGGCGCCCTCGTATTTCTCAAAAGTCTGACTGCAGAATATCTTGAACAAAAGCACGGCATTAAGATACCATGCGAGTACGGCATTCTCGACAGAAGTCACGCTCCCACTGATGCAGAGCTTGAGGACAGTTTCCTCAGATATGCAGGAAAATATCCAATCGGCAGACGTGATTCCGATGCATGGAGGCTCTCGGGAACACCGACTGAAGACGGATTCCTTAATTTGACCTGCTTTACTCTTTCCGTCAAGGATGCGCTTGAAGTTGCACACAAATACAGCACGTCCCTGACCGTATTCTTCAGCGCTGTTATGGCCAAAGCGCTTCTTGACTTACAGGCTGAACATGTTCCCGGTATGAGACGGCGCAAGATGGTAAAGGTGCTTATTCCGGTCAATCTGAGAAATCTCTTCCCCAGCACTACCTTGCGAAACTTCGCCATGTACACGATACCCGAAATTGATCCGCGCCTCGGTGAGTACTCATTTGAAGAAATTATCAAGATCATCCGTGCCAAGATGGATGCGGAAATAACGCCGAAGCACATGAGCCGCGTAATTGCAACGAATGTTAACGACGAGCGCAATACATTACTCAGACTGGTGCCGCTGCCACTGAAAAATATTGTTATGAAAGCGGTATTCGACACGTACGGAGAGAGAAAATCCTGTCTGTCCCTCTCGAATCTCGGTCTTGTAAAGCTTCCTACCGTTATGGAGCAATATGTGGAACGCATGGACTTTATTCTCGGTGTTCAGGCCGCCGCACCCTACAACTGCGGTATGCTTTCCTTCCGAGACACTGTGTATATAAGTTTCATCCGCAACATACGAGAGCCTAATCTTGAAAGACACTTTTTCTCGGTTCTTCAGCGTCTTGGCTTGACAGTTACTGCAGAAAGTAATAATTGATTTGGGAGAAAAAAATATATGTATTGTATAAAATGCGGCGTAAAGCTTGCTGACACAGAAAAAAGTTGTCCGTTGTGCGGCACAGTCGTATATCATCCGGATATAAAGCAGGAGAATGTACAACCGTTATACCCCAAGGACCGCTACCCCAGACACAGCACAAACGCAAAAGCTGTAAACGGAATATTTATCATACTGTTTCTTATTCCGCTTTTGATATGTTTTCAGTCAGACATTCAAGGCAACGGTATCATTGACTGGTTTGGATACGCGGCTTTCGGAATATGTTTAGCTTATTTACTGTTTGCTTTCCCCTTGTGGTTTAAGAAGCCCAATCCCGTAATCTTCGTTCCGTGCGACTTTGCTGCAATACTCGGCTTCCTCTTATATATTGATCTCACCACCACAGGAACTCCTTGGTTTATGAGCTTCGCTTTTCCCGTCGTGGGAGGAATAGCGATCATTACCTGTACAGTTGTGACATTGCTGAGATATCTGAAAAAAGGAAGACTATTCATATTCGGCGGTGCTTCTATTGCTCTTGGAGGTATGATGCTGCTTATTGAATTTTTGCTTCATTTAACGTTTAGTGTGAAATTCAGCGGATGGTCTGTCTACCCTCTCATCGTACTTGTTCTGCTCGGCGGAATACTGATCTATCTTGCAATTAACAAGTCAGCAAGAGAGATGATGGAAAGAAAGCTTTTCTTCTGATACACAAAGAACAATGCGTACAAACCACATCGGAATGTACGCATTTTTTTTATTTTGCTTTTGTTTCGCAGTAGATGCAGCGGTATACCTTTTCAGCTTTGTCGGTCAGCTTGAATACGTGATCAAGTTCCTGTTCAACTGTTGTAATACAACGGGGATTTTTGCACTTGATAACGTTTGTAAGCGTTTCGGGCATCTCGATAGCTCGCTTTTCGGTAAGCTCTCCGCCGTGGATGATGTTTACAGTTGCGCCGGGATCCACGTAGCCTATAACGTCAAGATTTACGTTAATGTCCGCGTCGATCTTGATGATATCCTTCTTGCCCATCTTGCCGCTGTTTACGTTCTTAATGATCGCAACAGAACAGTCAAGCTTGTCAAGTCCGAGAAGATCATACAGCTTCATGCCGCGGCCTGCGGTAATGTGGTCGATAACCACGCCGTTCTGAATGGAATCTATATTCATGCCTGTGCCTCCTTAAGAAGTTTGAGAATAAGCGCCATACGCATGATCTTGCCGTTGAATACCTGCTTGAAGTAGCAAGCTCTGGGATCCTTGTCGATCGCAACGCTGATTTCGTTAACTCTCGGCAGAGGATGGAGTATGCACATTTCCGCCTTTGCGTTATTCAGTTTATCGGGAGTGAGAATATAGCTGTCCTTCAGTCTGAGGTAGTCCTCTTCATTGAAGAATCTTTCTCTCTGTACTCTGGTCATGTAAAGGATATCAAGCTCGGGCATTGCCGCTTCAAGGTCGTGTGTTTCCTCGTAAGCGATACCGTTTTTGACGATCGTATCCTTAAGAACATAGCTGGGGAGCTTAAGCTCGTCGGGAGAGATGAGGACAATTTTGATGCCTGTGTAACGTGAAAGTGCGTTAATAAGTGAGTGAACTGTTCTGCCGAACTTTAAGTCTCCGCAGAAGCCTACTGTTATATTGTTAAGGCTTCCCTTTTCACGGTAAATTGTGAGAAGGTCGGCAAGAGTCTGAGTGGGATGGCAGTGTCCGCCGTCGCCTGCGTTGATAACGGGAATTGATGCATTATTTGCCGCAACGAGAGCCGCACCTTCTTTGGGATGACGCATTGCCATAATATCAGCGTAACAGCTGATTACCTTGGCTGTGTCAGCTACGCTCTCGCCCTTGGACGCAGATGAGCTGTCAGCAGATGCAACGCTGATAACGTTACCGCCAAGCTCATACATAGCAGCTTCAAAAGAAAGTCTTGTGCGGGTAGAGGGCTCAAAGAACAGTGTTGCAAGCTTTTTGCCCTTACAAGCTTCGCTGTATTTTGCGGGATTTTCAATAATATCGCATGCTGTTTTCAGCATTTCGTCCAGTTCTTCAACTGAAAAATCAAGGATATCTATAAGGCTTCTCATCTCTTCGCTCCGTTTACCGCAAGGTAATTCTTGATTCTCTGAAC
>SVSK01000013.1 GCA_015064345.1 Oscillospiraceae bacterium
CACGTATCACTTATCTTGCATATGCTCCTGAGATCGCAGCGGCTATGCTTCAGCGCCAGCAGGCATCTGCAATTATTGATGCACGCAAGATGATCGTTGACGGTGCTGTTGGTATGGTTGAGATGGCACTTCAGAAGATCAGCGAGGATCAGATATGCAATCTTGATGATGAACGCAAAGCACAGATGGTTGCAAATCTGCTTGTTGTTCTCTGCGGCAACCGCGATGCTCAGCCTATCGTAAACACAGGATCGATTTATTAAGATGGCAGACAACGACAAGAAGCAGATTCCGCTAAGGCTGTCAAAAACCCTCTACGAGGAGCTTGCGAGATGGGCAGAGGACGATTTTCGTTCAATTAACGGGCAGATCGAATACCTGCTTACGGAGGCTGTAAAGAAGCGGAAAAGATGCACAAGCAAGAATCGCGAAGACAAATAAAAGAACGGGGAGCGATCCCCGTTTTTCTATTTCAGTTGTCCTGTCATGATAACCAGCACGAATATCATCAGCGCGAGGTTTCCGCCGCATCTCAGCTCCACCCACAGTACAGCTGTCCACATAATTATGATCCCGACTGCGGATAATACCCCGCAGATGCGCCACGCGGTGTCCGGCATGAATAAGCGGGAGAGAATGCACCGTGCAACACCGCCGCCGTCAAAGCCTTTTATGGGCAGAAGATTAACAAGTGCAAGAGTTAAGGAAATACCGCAGAAATAATACGCGCGGCTGCCGTACATAATTACTGCCGTTAATGCGGATAACAGATTAAGTAGCGGACCCGAGAGATGCACAGCCGCCTCGCGAAGATAGCTGCACGTGGAGAAGTCGTATGACATGACAGCACCGATACCGCGGGATCTGAGGGAGACAAGCCTTACACCGAATATTCCCGCCGCTGCTATATGTCCGCACTCATGAAGAACTACAGCTACAGCAAAAATGATAATCTCCGTCATCTGTTACCAAAAATCAGCTCTGCAAACATCTCGCCGATGTAGTCATATATTGACCACCGTTCATTGGCAGACGTATCCCTGTCAGGTTTATTGAGTTCTTCCCTTTCTTCGACCCCACTGCTCATCACCGGAACAGCATCGTCATATGACATGTTTTCCGTTGATTTGCCATGCAGCATCGGTAACGACAGCATAACGCATATTACTGCTATCCCAAGTATAAAGAGACTGTTCCCTTCACGGCTATGATCTGTTGCATTTACTACTGTATCTCGTCTTTTCCCTACTGTCAGCTTGCTCATATCCACCTCATTCTCTGTTTCACTTGACATGTGAGTGATCGTTATATATAATTTATTTATCAAAGTATCGGAGAAGTATTATGTACATCGAAATTTTATCTCATATGGTCTCTGCCGCAATTTCCGCCTCAAATAAGATTTGTGAGATATACAACGGGCAGTTCAGCATTACTGAAAAAGAGGACAACTCTCCTCTGACAACTGCTGACATTGAGTCTAACAGGATAATTACCACCCACCTTCGCTCACGCTTTCCAGAATACGCGATTCTGACTGAGGAGGAGCACGACGATCTCTCGCGTCTGACAAATCCCTTTGGCGTGTTTATCGTTGATCCCCTGGACGGAACAAAGGAGTTTATCAAAAAGAACGGCGAGTTCTGCGTGTCCGTCGCCCTTGCAGTAAAGAATAAGATCGTTTGCGGTGTTGTTGCTGTACCTGTACAGAAGGTGCTGTACTATGCCATAGAGGGTCACGGTGCATATAAATGTAATTTTGACGCTGTATCGTGCGGATTCACTTTTGGTGTCGGTAAATGTCTTTCCGTTTCTTCGCGACGTGATAAAGTCATCGTTGCTCTTTCGCGCTCCCATGGCGATGAGAAGACTGAAAAGATGCTCGAGAGAAACGCGGTCAGAATACTTGAAACCGTTACAGTCGGAAGCTGTCTCAAGGGATGCATGATTGCCGAGGGTAAGGCTGACGTACATTACAGATTTGGCCCGGGCACTAAGGAATGGGACACAGCCGGCATGCAGATCATTTGCGAGGAAGCAGGAGCGGTTTTTACCGATATTTATGGCGCGCCTTTGAAAGCTAATCGGGATGACCCTCGAAACCTTGACGGGTTCATTATTCTGAACCATCCAATCTCGGCTCTGGATATTGACGGTCTCGTGACACAGTAAAATATATGTTATATAATAACCCAAAATGCAAAAAGATCCCCCAGCTTTATAGCCGAGGGATTTTTTTATATTGATTTTATTATTTCAAGCATCTCGTTCATATCAGCGACGATGTATTTAGCTCTTGCCGATTCAAACTCTTCTTTTGAGCCGTAGCCCCACAGCACACCGACTGCGTCGATTCCATGTACAGTAGCACCGTCGATGTCGTGGTGTCTGTCACCTATCATCAGCACGTTTTCGGGTGAGCACCCTGTTTTATCAAGAGCATAGCGGATAACTGCATCCTTGGTGGATCTGCCCTCGTCCATTGAGGCTCCGCAGATCATATCGAAATATTTCGAGAGATCGAAATGGTCGAGGATTCGCACAGCAAACTCTTCGGGCTTGGAGGTTGCAACGCAGAGCTTTTTACCTGCCGCTCTTGTTTGTGCAAGTGCGTCCGCGATCCCGTCGTAGGGTGTATTCTCAAACAGTCCGACAGTGCTGAAGCGTTCTCTGTACAGACGTATAGCCTCGCGAGCTTCATCCTCAGTCATACTGAGATAATTCTGAAACGCATCAAGCAGCGGCGGACCAATAAAGCAATAAAGCGATTCGCGGGGTGGGATATCTTTACCCATTTTCTCGAGTGCGTGCATTATGCAGTTTGTGATACCCAGCGCCGGATCGGTCAGCGTTCCGTCAAGGTCAAAAAATACGTATTCAAGCATGGTTTACCTCACATCATGAAATAGTCTATAGCGTACAGAAGTACAAGGTGTGCGGGGTAGAAAATATAGAAGAAATACTTTAGTCGGTACTTACCGCGTTTGCCGTTGTACACGGCAAGAATCGGCACAGCGAGAAGGCTCCAATACTGTATCAAATTTCCCGCGCTTGTACTCACGAGGCACAGCGAAACAAGGCAAACGGAAAACGCGATGAGTCTCCGAGGCTTGTCGTCAAAAAACGAAGCAAATACGGGAAGCATTATGCCGAAGAAGCCGTAGTCTACCAAAACGAGTCTTGTCAGAACAAAGGCTGCAGCAATGGCGATTAGTGAAAGAGATGCTGAGAGGATAATGTCAGTCTTGCGTGACAGCTTCTTTCCGGTGATAGAGGAAACTGCTTTTGCCAATTTGCTCTCGCCGTCTTCTACCGCTGATTTGACGCAGCCGGTGAAATACATTATTACAAGAGATACGGAAAACGCGATAAGTATGCCGAGATACAGCGTGCCGTCGACGATGGTATATACTATCTGGCACAAAGTACCGAGAATGAATATCTGCAGGAAATATTTCAGTCTGTTTCTCGTGTATCTGAATCCCTCAGCAATGCAATACGCGTAAATTGGGAATGCAAGCCGCCCGATAATACGGAATATATCCATATGCGGAAACAGCATAAGTCCCATGTGGTCGATAAACATTGTAAGAGCGGCAATTATCTTGATTACAAATGATGTCACGGCGCACTCCTTTGTACTTTTTTCTTAATTATACAACATGAGGCGCACAATTTCAAGCGTAAGTGAAGTTAATAGTTAAATCCAAGCGCGTCTGACAATAATTCGAGAATTTTGAAGCGTATTTTGACCTTGCCGCTCTCTCCCGTTATCATTCTGTATTCTTCCGGTGTAAAGCCGGTGGCAACGTATTCGTCTCCCGCAGTAGCCTTTTCCGCAAATCCTGTGCATATTGTCGGAAACAGCACGCACCACCAATTTTTTCCTTCTCCGACACCAAGGGTTATACGCAAAGAATTATATACTCCCGCAGGTAATACTGCTCCGTCATACTCTCGCCTTGGATATTTTTCACGTCCAAGTTCAAGATTAACCGTACAGTCAGCCCCGTTCTCCTGTACACAGGTGAGAGCCACTTCTGTTATCTCGTCGCGCATACTGTCGATGACACTATAAGCCTCGTCAAAGCTCTCGCAATCGCTCACCATTGGGCTGACATATTCAAGCACAGCATCCCTCACCTTAAGCTTCAGCGCCTGATCCTCATCAGAATCCGACTCGGCGATAACGTGAAGTCGCAACACGTCATTATATATTTCCGCTTCCCCCCAAACGGGCAGAAGTGAGAGCACTGCAGTCGCAATCAGTACTGTTACCGAAAAAGTTACAAGATATTTCACAAACAAAACTCTCCCATGTAAGAACTTAATGATTTATTGTTCCCCACGGAAGAGCGATTTATTCAGTTATCAATCATTGTTTTTCTCGGAAGGTTTTTGGCTATCGAAACAGGAAGCACTTTTGCGGCGCCGTAGAAGTACAGAAGCTTTATTGCTGTCTCCATTGAAGCTCCCGTTGTAATCACATCGTCGAAAACTATATATTTTCCCTCTGGCCTTATATGCCGCTTCATCGGCAGAATTGACTCCTCCGCGTTGATCCGTCGTTCTTCTCTTCCGAGCGACTTTTGTACAGTGCCGCCTGCTCCCCTGAAAAAGACTTTTTCAAATTTTATTCCAAGTCTGTTTGCAAGACGTTTTGCCACCTCTTCGCTCTGGTCAAATCCCTTTTCGCTGAACTTTGCGACAGAACGCGGGATGTAGGTTGTCTGCCAGTCTTTGATATCCTCACCGTTTCGTGAAAACAGCGACAGTATCTCTCTTGCAAGCTCATCTGCAAAGAAAGATGCAAATTCACCTCTGTCCTTCAGTCTGTAGATCAGCTTTTCGCAAATTCTGTTCTTGGCTGTTTTATCATAAAAGGTGAGTGAGACAAATCTCTTGCCGCCAATTTCATCTTTAACGTGTTCTGAAAAACCAGCTCCGCAGTAACACCCTGCAACAGATTTATCACATATCGGACATCGTGTAAATGCCTCACGGATGAACTCTTCTTTGCACTTATCACACAGCTCGTCTCCGCCGTTTACTCTCTCACCGCATATGCTGCAATTCCCCGGAAACAGTAGATAAGTAATCCTTTCAATCAGACTCATATAACACCTCCCGTAATCATATTAGGTGTATTTTATCATGGTGCTCGACAAAAATCAACAATTATACCCAAATTATCAAAGAAGTCTGATGCTGAAGATAATAAAATATATCTGAAAAACCTCTATTATGATGATAATAGCAAGGAGCAGGTACAGAGTCCTTCTCATAAGTATAAATACAGTCCCCAGCAGTAAGACCGAACAGGCCAGTAATATAAGCGGAAATACAGTCAGCCGCGTGCAGAAGAACACGGCATACCACGAAAGCATGAGAAGATACGACAGCATAACAAGTGCAAAAGCTCTGACGCACCGTTTGTCACGCAAAATTCCCGATTTGCAAATTATTCCGATCAGTGCAAGCAACACCCCAACAAGGCCGTAGCAGATAAGCCACATCACAAATGCGCCAACAAGCGACAGCGTAGGTTCTGAACCCACACCAACTCTCATTATGAACCACGAGCTTCCACCGCTTACCCACAGCAGTATTCCGCCAACACAGCATAGGAATGCGGACAGACCCACAAGCGGAATATTTTCTCCAATTATCTTCATTTCACATTTTAATCGTCTGAACAAAAAATCACCCCATATCATTGTATGAGGTGATCTTTGATTTTATTAGACTATATTACAGGAACCAGTCAGCTTCGTCGTCCCCGTTTTCCTCTTCATCGCCGTAGATATCATTCTCGTCGGGAGGTAGTGCGTCGGGGTCGTCATAATTGTAGTCGTAATCCGAATCAGGTGGCGTGTATCCGCTGTATTCAGCAGGCGGGTTTCCACCCCACGGTCTGTAGTCGCAGTGCTTATAGCAGTATGCGTTGTACGGAGTTTCTACATAGGTTGATCCGCAGTATTCGCCCTCTTCAAGCATATTTGTGAAATAGGGCACGCCCCACCATCCGCCAGGCTTGACAGATTCAGGCATTTCTCGGTAAACGTACTGTGCGTCCTCTACATAGATCTGAACCGGGAAGCTTCTGTCCTCAACTCGGATAAGCGCAACGCTTGTGCAATCCTTGGGATTACAGTTGGCAGATGCAATAAGGCCTGTTGAATTATCCCGCAGAACAACAACGTGTGTGTCGCAGTATTCCGTAGGAGCAGACTCGCGAGTAAAGTAACCTGTCTCTGCTCTGTTTCCGCGAGGGTCAAGTGCACAGGCATCGGTGCAAAGCTTACCTGAATCCTTGCAGTAAGTTGCAGTAATTACACCGGGAGCTGTAGTAAATGTCTTGAGCGGTTCTCCGCCTGCGTTAGCTTCGTCAATATATTGCTGGTGAAGCATTGTCATTACCTTATCCCAGATAACGAGAGACGGGCTTGTTGTGAACATGCTGAGCGACTGGGGATAGTCGTACCCTGTCCACACGCCACCAACATAGTACGGTGTATAACCAACAAAGTAACGGTCGAAGTCTGTACTTGTTGTACCTGTTTTACCTGCTACGTTTACGGTGTATCTGAGTGTACAAGCTGTAGCAGTACCCTGGTTTACTACGTTTTCCAGCATCTTTGTCATGATTGAAGCAGTTTCTTCGCTGATAACGATCCTGCTTTCGTCTTCCTTGCCGACAGTTACGTTATCGCGTGTACCGATTACGAGGTTTCCATTTGCATCTTCAACGTAAAGGTACAGGTTTGGTGTATTGTAAACGCCGTTATTCTGGAAGATACAGTATGCGGAGGTCATCTCTAGAAGAGTTACACCCTTGTTAGGCTGACCGAGAGCAAGTGCCGCAAGACCGCGGTCCGTATATGTCTGTCCGCTTGAGTTTGTTGCAGACTCGATAAGGCTGTCAAATCCAAGCTGCTGCTTCATGAAGTCGAAGGAATAGTCTACTGTGATACGCTGCAGCACTTTCATGGCTACCGTGTTAACAGAACGGGTCACCGCGCTGTTTACGGTTGTCAGGCCTCTGAAAATATTGGGATAGTTATATGGGTACGGTGTGTAAGAATATACTGCCTCTGTATCAGCCGTTGCCTCAACTTGAAGCTTTTCGTTGAACATCACGGGAGTATCGTCAATAACCGAGCCATATGAAATCAGTCCGAGATCAAGGGCGGGTGCGTAGACTGAAAGAGGCTTAATGGACGATCCCGGAGGTCGTACCGATACAGTAGCGCGCTCTGTTCCGCGGTTGATAAGCTTTTCTCCGCGTCCACCCACAAGACCGAGAACGTCTCCCGTGTATGGGTCGCAAATAACCATTGCCGACTCCGGTTTCAAGCCGGATGAAACGCTCGGGAAGTATTCGTCGTCATTTTCGTAAACAAGCTCTATGGTTTCCTGGACTGTGGGGTCCATGGGGATATAGATCTTGTATCCGCTGAAGAAGATCATGTTCCAAGCGGTAGTAGCATCAACGCCATACAGCTCCATAAGGTCATCCTGAAGCTGTGTGAGCATTGCCTCAGTATACCAGTTATAAATGGTAAGTCCCTCTTCTACAGTTCCCTCTTCGTCAGTTGAATACACGATATCCAGCTGCACAATGGCCTGTGCTTCACGGCATTCCGCCTCGGTAATGAAGCCGTTATTCTTCATCTCCTCAAGGACTACCCAGCGGCGCTCGTAGTTACCGATCTTTTCGACTTCCTTACCGTTCACTATTGTGGTGAAGTTGTCGTTGTGATACTTGGGCTCATACTGAGAAGGGTTCTTTACGATGGCTGCAAGAGCCGCACATTCAACGAGAGAAAGTTCTGAAACGTCTTTATCAAAGTAGAAGTTTGCTGCAGCCTGGACACCGTAGCATCCGTTTCCAAGGTAGATAATGTTGAGATATGCTTCCATGATCTCTTCTTTACTCTTGATTTTCTCAAGATTGATCGCACGGAAGATCTCTTCAACCTTACGCTGAATGGTAACCTCTGACTCCTGTGTTACGTTCTTGATAAGCTGCTGGGTGATAGTAGATCCACCGCCCGATCCGCCTGTGAAGAACTTGAAGAATGATTTTACAGTCGTGATCCAGTCAACGCCGTTGTGAGAATCGAAGCGCTTGTCCTCAATAGCAATAAATGCGTTGATCAGATCCTTGGGAAGCTGACTGTAGGACACAGCAAGAGAGTTGTCAGTCGAATACAGTCGTTGGTCAACTATCTCAACAGGTGTTCCGTCACGGTTGATTCTGTCTTCCACTGTATCATACTGCATATAGTAAATACGTGTAGTGGAGTCCTGTGTGACGGTTACGATAGTATTTGCATCTATCTCCAAATCAAGATGCTGATTAATATACACAGCAAATACCGATGCAACGATAATACCGGTTATCAGTCCGATAAGCAGCACCGTCAGGAATATATTTATGAAATAAGACAGAATTCTGAGCAAAACCTTGCCAACTATGCGAAGCACGTTCAGCACCTCTTTGCCCCAATTCACTTGCCTTTTCTGTTTATCCATTATGGCATTCCGCCTTTCATATTTTGCTGAACTTTCAGCCAATGGTAGAATTATACTCTTAATTTTTGAATCAGATATTAACACCGAATGATTTTACCGAAAAAATCAGGTGAAAAGCCCGTGTTTTTATCGCACAACCAGGTTATCCTCCCCCACGATCTCGGCAAGCTCGTTAAGAACGAACTCTTTCGGATCTATCATCATCTGCGGCTTCAGATATTCTCCGCCCTCAACTGAGTAGAAAACTGCAGGAATATATCCCTCAAAAATTCCACATACAGCCTGCGCACGTCTGAATTCCGACGATTCGGTTGAGGGTACGCGAATAAACACCTTGCGAGTCTCTTTTTTGATTTCTTGCTTTACTGCCTTCGCAGCCTTTTGCTCGTATCTTGAATATGAAAGTGTCTCAGCGTTTTCCAGATCTTCTGTTTGGGAATCCGCTACAAGTCCGATGATTCTGTCAACAAGTATCTTAACGTCCTCGTCTTCTCTGACACTCACGTTTCCCGACACCGCGATTACGGAATCATAATTCAAAAGATGACCGAATTTTGCAAGTACCTTCGGGAATATAAGCAGTTCAATGGATGAAGTTCTGTCTTCAAGCATAACAAACGCCATCTGCTCACCGCTTTTGGTGTTTTTATTGGTTCGTTTTGATACAGCACCCACAAGAGTCACACGAGTTCGCGGATTATCATTCTTTGCGGGTGCTTTTTCTGCACTTGCCTGCTCGTCTATGCTCTCTTCTGCCTCTTCCTTGAAAGCGGCGCGGATTTCCGAGATCTTTGACGGCTTCAGCTTTTCCGTATGCAACGTGTAATCGTCAAGCACGTGACCAGTGAGGTAGAGTCCACAGCTTTCCTTTTCCATAGCAAGCTTTTTCCTTGCGCTGAACTCGGGTATATCGGGAAAAGCAATACGCTCTGCCTTTGGAAGCTCTGCCTTTGGGGCTATGTCAAACATTCCGATCTGTCCGTCCACAACGGATGTGGAAATAAGCTTTTTATCAAGGAGTGATTCGTACACCGCCATAAGCTGACTTCTGCGCACACCGAGTGAGTCAAGCGCGCCTGACTTTATCAGCGTTTCAAGTTGACGCTTGTTGATATCCGTCTCGCGTACTCGCTCAATGAAGTCGTCTACATCGACAAATTCGCCGCCGCGGTTTCGCTCGTCAACGATTCGTGCAATGAGTGAGCCGCCGATGCTCTTCAGCGCAGTGAGTCCAAAGCGTATTGAATCACCTTCAACTCGGAAGTCTCCCCTGCTCTTGTTTATGTCGGGGGGCAGGATCTTTATGTTCTGCTTTGCACAGTCTGCGATGTATTCCGCAAGCTTATCGGTGGACGACATTACGGAGGTGAGAAGTGCGCTGACGTACTCTCTGGGGTAATGTGTCTTCAGATATGCAGTTCTGAATGACAGCACCGCATATGCCGCCGCGTGGCTCTTATTGAATGCATAGTTTGCAAAGCTGACTATATCCTCAAACAGCGCCACTGCTTCGCTTTCCTCGATTCCCTGTGCTACAGCACCGTCGATGAATGCCTGACGTTCACCGTCAAGTACGCTTTGCTTCTTTTTCGATATTGCTCTACGCACCACATCAGCATGACCGAAAGAATATCCCGCTATCTCACGGAATATCTGCATTACCTGCTCCTGATACACTATACAGCCGTATGTTACGTCAAGAATCGGTGCAAGCTTTGGCGTGCAGTAGTGGATTTTCGATGGGTCGTGCCGCGCTTCGATGTATTTGGGGATAGAATCCATGGGTCCCGGTCTGTACAGTGCGATCGCGGCGATGATGTCGTCCAGGCATCGGGGCTTCAGCTGTGTGAGCATCTGTCTCATACCTGCAGATTCAAGCTGGAACACGCCGTCACACTTGCCTCGTGATATAGCTTCGTATGTGGCACTATCGTTTATATCAACCTTTGTCAGGTCAAAGTCGGGGTTATTTTCACGGATCTGCAACTCGGCATTGTTGATTATCGTAAGATAACGTAGCGCGAGAAAGTCAAACTTGAGAAGACCAAGCTCCGCGATCGTATCCATGTCAAACTGTGTTACGGTAACACCGTTGTTCACAGCAATGGGAACGTAGGTAGTTAGGGGATTTTCGGTTATGACCACGCCTGCCGCATGAGTAGACGCGTGTCTCGGCATACCTTCAAGAGCGGCAGCCATGTCGATAAGCTTACGGATCTCGGCATCTCTGTCGTACATTTCCTTAAGCTCACCAACCCGCATAGCCTTTTCAAGAGACATACAAAGCTCCTGGGGTATCTGCTTTGCCACCGCATCAACGTCGCCGTAAGACATTCCCAGTGCTCGTCCAACATCACGAACAGCGGCACGGGCGGCAAGTGTACCAAATGTAACGATCTGTGCAGTATGATCCTCACCGTACTTTTCCCTGACATAAGAGATCGCTTCGTCACGTCTGTCGTAACAGAAGTCGATATCAAAGTCGGGCATGCTTACTCTCTCGGGATTGAGGAATCGCTCAAACAGCAGATCAAATTTTATTGAGTCTACGTCGGTTATGCCCACAAGATATGCAACAATACTGCCCGCGCCCGAGCCTCTTCCGGGACCGACGGGGATTCCCTTGCTCTTTGAATAGTTTACAAAATCCCATACAACGAGATAGTACTCGCTGTAGCCCATTTTGGAGATAACGGAAAGCTCGTACTCTATTCGCTCTTCATAGGATTTGCGGTCGTGCTTTTCGTCGAACACGATGTGACCGCGATTTATTCTTGATTCAAGGCCCTCGTATGCAAGCTTTTTCAGATATTCATCGGGATCTGAGCCGTCCTCCGGCTTGTATCTCGGAAGCCTTGTCTTGCCAAACTCAAAATCGAACTCGCACATATCCGCGATCTTCTGGGTGTTTTCACACGCACCTTCGTAGTCGCGGAACAGCTTTTCCATCTCTACCGTATTTTTATAATAGAACTCGTCCGTTTCAAATCCGATAGGTCTGCCGTCTGTGATAACGTTGTTAGTCTGGATACACATGAGTATCGCCTGTGTTTCGGAGTCGGCTTTTTTGATGTAGTGAACGTCGTTTGTAGCAACCATCGGGATACCCGTCTTCTCGGATATCTGACGCACTCCTGCGTTGACAACATCATCGTCACTCAGTCCGTGATCCTGAATTTCAAGGTAGAAATTACCTCTGCCGAATGCTTTATCAAGTCGGAGCGCGTATTCTTCGGCCTTGTCGTATTCACCCGCAACGATGCAACGCGGAATATACCCCGCAAGACAAGCTGAAAGACAAACAAGCCCTTCGGTATGCTTTTCCAGCAGATCTGTGTCTATTCGCGGTTTGGAGTAGAATCCATCGGTATATGCCTTAGATACGAGATAGATAAGATTATTCCATCCCGTTTGATTCTTCACAAGCAGAACAAGGTGTGAGCTACCCGCATCGTACTCTTTTTCTCTATCGTACATACTGCGGCGCGCAACGTACACCTCACAGCCGATGATTGGCTTTATACCCTCCGCTTTGCAGGCTTTGTAAAACTCCACAACGCCGTACATAACACCATGGTCAGTTATTGCAACGGAATTGTGGCCAGCCAGCTTGGCAGCCTTTGGTATATCGGAAATACGGCAAGCTCCGTCAAGCAGGCTGTATTCACTATGAAGATGCAGATGAACGAAGTTTCCCATATTTCCCTCCTTATGTTTTAGTTTTCAGTATTTTCGAAAGATATTCCGGTTTTTTTGGCAAGTTCAAGTATTCTTTCAAGTCTGTGCCGCACACCGGATTTCGATACCGGCGGGTTCATCAGCTTGCCAAGATCTGTCAGTGAAAGCTGATCATTCTCAATACGCAACATTGCAGTCTCTTTCAGATCGGCAGGTAGAGAGTCAATCTTTCCAGAGTCGATGAGCGCGCTGATTGCATCTGTGTATTTTTTTACTGCCTGAAGCTGTTTTTCTATATTAGCCGTATCGCAGTTTACCTGACGGTTTACGGAGTTGCGGAATTCGTGTACGATTTTCGAGTTCATTACGTCAAACGCCGCACCGTGTGCTCCCATATAAACGAGAAAGTCCTCAATCACCGCGCTGTCCTTAACGTACATGATGTACTTGTTTTTGCGAACTGACGGGCGGAATTCAAAGCCTGTGTCAAGAAGCATTTCCATTACCGAGTCTCTCACATCTTCATGGTAGAATGAAAACTCCATGTGATAGGACTTTTCAGGGTCGGTAACAGATCCGTATACTGTAAAAAGTGTACGCCAAAATACCTCTCTGCAAACGTCGCAGCGGCATTTTCTGTAAATTTCTCCAAGCAACTGTGCCGAATCTGCCTTTTTATCAAGGTCGGATAGTGCCACCGAGGTGAATTTACAGCATTTTTTCTTGATTTCTACAGCTTCAAGCTGATTTTTTACTTTTTTTGAAAATGATTCTGTCATTCTACGTATATAACTTCTCGCTCAATGGCGCAACCGAATTTTTCAAGTATGGCTTTCTGAATGTGAGAAATAAGATCTTTAACATCCTTGGCTGTTGCGTCACCGATGTTGATGATAAATCCGGCGTGCTTTTCCGACACCTGTGCTCCGCCGACCGTGTAGCCTTTCAGCCCTGCTTCGTCTATCATCTGAGCGGTAAACCTACCCGGATAACGCTTGAACACGCTTCCCGCGCTGGGATATTCAAGAGGCTGCTTTGTGACACGGCGATTCATAAAGTCGTTCATCATCTCGGTGATCTCGTCGCTATTGCCCGGCTTAAGCTCGAACTTTGCAGACAGAATGATGCGGTTTGTGTGCTTGTATATGCTGTCGCGATAGCCGAAATTATGCTCGTCAAGCGTGATGGTGTGCACTGTCAGATCATCAAGATCAAGATATGTACTTTCACGGAGCACGAATGCAACCTCGCCGTTGTATGCACCTGCGTTCATGTAAACTGCACCGCCTACAGTACCGGGTATTCCGTTTGCAAATTCAAGTCCTGTGAGAGAGTTATCACGTGCTACCTTTGAGAGTGCAGTAAATGAATGACCCGCCTCTGCAAAGACTATATTATCCTCGCATTTCACTCCGCGCAAGGCACAAAGAGACACCACCGCACCGCGATATCCTTCATCGTCAAACAGCACGTTACTTCCGTTTCCGAGGAAGTAGTTGCGGACGCCTGTTTCCTTGATCATGCCGCAAAGATCCGTGAGAGACTGAATGTTCAGCGGGGTTATATATAAATCAGCAATGCCGCCAATACGAAAAGTTGTATGACGGCTCATAGGCTCATTATATTCTATTTGTATGCTGTCTGTGTGGGTTTTGTTGTACTCATTTACGAGTTCACACAGCTTTGTTAAATTATCAGTCAAGTTGACCTCCGATAATTATATAATTTCAAAAAGATCCGTGAGTTTACTAATATTATATGTCAATATCCGACCTTTGTCAGGCTGATTCTTCGGGTTGAATCTGCAGATATCAAGCCCGTATGCTATTGCTCCGTCGCAGTCCGATGTGAGAGAGTCACCGATAACAAGATAAGCTGACCTGTCGCTGTCTCCCACCGCGTTCAAAACGTAGTCAAAGTAGCCTTTGTCAGGCTTTGTATAACCGATATTCTCGGAAATGAACATTTTTTCAAAATAAGGCTCAAGTCCCGATATAGCAAAGCGGGAGATCTGAATATCGGCAATACCGTTTGTTACGATGAACATGCGGTATTTCTTCGAGAGAGCCGCGCACACCTCAACCGCATTCTCTATAAGGCAACCCTGCTGACCGAGAGCACGGATATACTCCTTCTTCATTGCAACAGCAAGCGCCTCACGTTCGTCATTGTCCCCGTGTCCGAGTCTACCGAGCAGAAGTCTGAATCGCTCTGTCTTAAGTGCCTCAAGAGTTATAGTACCGACCTCAAGTCTCTTCCAAAGAGAGTCGTTGATCTCGGAGTAGTCCGCGTACAGCTCTTCACTGTACACAAGTCCGCAGTTTTCAGCCGTTTCCCGAAAGGCCAAATACTCTGCCCGAGAAAAGTCGAGCAAAGTATTGTCCATATCGAAAAGTATATACTTATATTTTGCCATTATCTTACTACCTTGTGGTAGGTCTTCTTACCCTTCTTAACGATAACGCCGTCGCCGTCAAACTTGTCAGCCTCAACAGCCATATAAACGTCAGTTACCTTTTCATCGTTAACAAGGATACCGCCCTGCTGAACAAGACGTCTTGCTTCGGACTTGGATGCGCACAGGCCTGCCTTAACAAGCAAATCCATCACACCGATCTTGCCATCAACAAAGTCTGCGTCAGTGAGAGTTGTTGTGGGCATGTTTTCAGTAATTCCGCCGCCTGCGAACAGAGCCTTTGCAGCGGTCTGAGCCTTTGTAGCTTCTTCTTCGCCGTGTACAAGCTTTGTAAGCTCGTATGCGAGAATTTCCTTAGCGGTGTTAAGCTGACTGCCTTCCCAGCTGTCCATTGCGTCGATCTCTTCGAGGGGGAGGAATGTGAGCATACGGATGCACTTGAGTACGTCGTTGTCGGATACGTTTCTCCAGTACTGGTAGAAGTCGAAGGGACTTGTCTTGTTGGGATCAAGCCAAACAGCACCGGAAGCAGTCTTACCCATCTTCTTGCCTTCGGAGTTAAGAAGGAGAGTGATAGTCATTGCATGAGCGTCCTTACCAAGCTTACGTCTGATCAGCTCTGTACCGCCGAGCATATTGGACCACTGGTCGTTACCACCGAACTGGAAGTTGCAGTCGTAGTTCTTGTAGAGGTAGTAGAAGTCGTAGGACTGCATGATCATATAGTTGAATTCAAGGAAAGAGAGACCCTTTTCCATTCTCTGCTTGTAGCATTCAGCGCGAAGCATGTTGTTTACGGAGAAGCATGCGCCAACCTCACGAAGTACGTCAACATAGTTTAGGTCGAGAAGCCAGTCAGCGTTGTTTACCATCTGTGCCTTGCCTTCACCGAATTCAATGAAGCGCTCCATCTGCTTCTTGAAGCAATCACAGTTGTGCTGGATAGTCTCGCGTGTCATCATGGAACGCATATCTGTTCTGCCGGAAGGGTCGCCGATCATTGCTGTACCGCCACCGATAAGGGCGATGGGACGGTTGCCTGCCATCTGAAGTCTCTTCATAAGGCAAAGCGCCATAAAATGACCTACATGGAGGGAGTCCGCTGTGGGGTCAAATCCGATATAGAAAGTAGCCTTACCGTTGTTGATTAGGTCCTTGATCTGTTCTTCGTCAGTCATCTGCGCGATCAGACCACGCGCTTTAAGTTCGTCAAAAATAGTCATTGGTATTGTGCTCCTGTGTTTTATTTGATGTTATTTGTTATTCTTGTTTAGCATTTCGCGAGCCGCGGCTTTTTGCTTCTCGGTAACGTCTATGCCACCGATGATTCGTGCGATTTCAGCCGTTCTCTCGTCTCCCGTAATCTCACGAACGCTGCTTTCCGTTCTGCCGTCAATCTCCGACTTTTCTATGAGCAGGTGGCAGTCTGCAATGGATGCAATTTGGGACGAGTGAGTTACGGAAATAACCTGTGCGGCCTTTGACAGCTTGTCGAGCATCATTCCTATCCGCTCTGACGTACCGCCGGAGACACCAGCGTCGATCTCGTCGAACACGATAGTGCCCGAATCATTCTTCCCTGCAAGGGCAGATTTTATTGCCAGGGTAATCCTTGATAGCTCACCGCCGGATGAAACCTTACCGAGAGACTGGAGTTCTTCACCCGTGTTAACGGAAATGAGGAGGTCTACGTCGTCGATACCGTCAGCTTTGAAGAGGGGCTTTGCTCCGTCCTTCATCGGCATAACGGATATTCTGAATCTTACCTTTGGCATGTCAAGGAATTTCAGTGATTCTATAATCTCCGCTGAAAGTCGCTCTGCCGCCGTCTGCCTCTTCGATGTGATCTCGCGGGCAACGGCATACGCTTTATCTTCGGCTTCGGAAAGCTGCTTTTCAAGTTCGCTTATACGGAAATCCCCGTCTTCAAGATCAGCGATCTGCGATGCTATCTCAGTTCGTTTTGCTTTGATCTCAGCTATAGTCTCGCCGTACTTTTTCTTCATTCGCTCGATTACAGTGAGTCGTGACTCGACTTGTGTAAGCTTTGCCGCAGGATCTCCGATGTCACCGTCATCAAGGGCGTCCTTTACCCTCTCCGCTATGTCGATAATTTCGTACCGATAGCTTCTGAGGCGGGAGATCATGTCGTCTGCGTCCTCAACAACGTCGGAAAGTTGTTCCAGCGCCGCTTCTGCTCGCTCCATTAGATATGCCGCAGTTGCACCCTTTTCGCTGTAAGCAAGTGCTTTTGATACAACTGAAGAATACTTTGACACCTTCTCGATACTGCGAAGCTTTGTGCGGAGGCGGATAAGCTTTTCTTCTTCGTCGTCGGCACTGAGCTTTGCGGAGTCGATCTCCTTCTTCTGATACTTCAAAATATCAAGCATCATTTCACGCTGTGTCATGGCCTTCTTGAGGTTGGCGATCTGTCCGCGAAGGTCTGTCAGGCTATCATAATGAGTCTTATATTCGGACAGCAGCTCTTCCGCATCCGAAAAAGAGTCGAGAAGCCCTGTGTACGTGCTGCGGTCTGCAAAATCGTTGCGCTCGCTCTGTGTCTGTATGCTTATAAGAGCGGGGGCAATATCTCTGAGCACGGAAAGCGGAACTGTTCTGCGGTTGATCTTCGCAGTTGATCTTCCGTCTGCACCGATAGCGCGGGACAGCTCTATCTCACCGTTTTCGTCAGGCTCATACCCAAGCTCAGCAAGCTTTGACTTTGCCGCATCATTCACGGAGAATATGGCAGACACCAGTGCGCGATCCTCACCGCTTCGGATGAGCTCTTTCGCATTCTTAGCACCGCACAGAAGCAGTAAGCTGTCAATAATGATCGACTTACCTGCACCTGTTTTTCCCGTCAGCACGGTAAATCCGTCTCTGAACTGTATCTCAAGCTGCTTTGCAACGGCGATATTTTCAATATACAAGTTCCAAAGCATATTTATGCTCCGTCCTACAAATTAAGAATTGATAAGCTTTGTTATTCTGTGAGCGATCGCAACAGCCGCATCAGCGTCACGGGTTACGATGATAATGCAGTCGTCTCCCGCTACACAGCCGAGAATGTCAGCCTCGTGGAGGGAGTCAACACCTGCCGCAACTGCCTGTGCCATACCGGGATATGTCTTGATAACGATATCGTTATATGAGGAATCAACACTCTTGATAGAGCTTGCGATTGCGCGGCTGTAAACATGCTGATTTTCGTTCACGTTATTCTTCGGCACTACGTACTTGTATGTACCCATGTCGGACATCTGCTTGAGCAGCTTCAGTTCTCTGATGTCACGGGACACTGTTGCCTGAGTAACGTCAAATCCTGCCAGCTTCAGCTTTGAGATAAGCTCCTCCTGTGTTTCAATGTTGTAGTTCTCGATGATCTCAAGAATTTTGTTGTGTCTTTTAACTTTCATAATGTTCCTTTCACCGGCTTCCCCGGGTTGGATGTATTTGAAATTTTATATTTTACTTATCAATTTCCTGACAACTTCGCGTTGAGCACGCTGAGAAATCCGTACCGCTTGAACCGAACAAGCTTAACCTTATATTCGGACTTAGCTATGGATATGCTGTCACCCTCATTTATATGGATAACATCACGTCCGTCTGCGTTGAGATAAACGGAAGAGTTATTATTATTTATGTCTCTGATAACTATACTCGAATCGCCTCTGAAAACAACCGGTCTACTGCCAAGTGTGTGCGGACAGATAGGAGTAAAGCAAATTCCCTCAAGGGTTGGGTCGAGCACAGGTCCGCCGGCCGAAAGAGAGTAAGCAGTGCTTCCCGTAGGAGTGGCAACAACTGCACCGTCCGAACGGCAGGTCTGCACCTTGACTCCGTCACAGTACACATCAAACGTTATGAGTCTTGCAACGGGACCGTTTGTGAGCACCAGATCATTGAGAACCGTGTACCGCACTCTTTCTTTGCCGTCTCTGTCAAGCACCGCCGCATCAAGCATCATTCGCTCGTCAGTGGTGTACTCTCCGAGCAGAAGACGGTCTATGAGTTCAAGCTCGTTTATCTCCAGCGCCGACATGAATCCCACATGGCCAAAGTTTATGCCGACTATCGGAATATTGTACGGCATGATCCTGTGCGCCGCATCAATAATTGAGCCGTCACCGCCAAGGACAACCGCCATCTGGCAGGTCGAGAGTTCTGATACATCTTCAAGTGTATAGACAAGCTCGCAGAGATGTTCCGTCATATGAACAGCGTCTTTCAGGACTCCGATTCTGCAGCCTCCGTCATGAAGTCTCTTTACCAAAGAATAAAGCTTTTCTTCGTCAATCTTTTTTGTTGTATTTGGTATCAGGACAAGGTTCTTTATCTTATTCATTTACAACCTCCCTGATGTGATTATCGCTTACATTCGGCACGCCGCCGAGAGTTGCGTAAAACAGAAATTCTGTATTTCCGTCTCCGCCTTTGATGGTGGACTTCATCAGCCTTTGCGGTGCAAGTCCATACTGCATTGCTGAAGAAAGCACCCGTCTTATTGCCGCGATATGCTGTTTCTTATCCTTGACAATACCGCCCTTGCCTATTGCATCCCGTCCGCACTCAAACTGTGGCTTGATAAGTGCCACATATATACCGCCGTCTTTAAGGATATCTGACACAGCGGGAATAATGAGCGTCTGAGATATAAAAGATACGTCGCATACGGCGCATTCGCATTTTTCGGGAATAACTGTCTCGTCGAGATATCTTGCGTTGCATCCCTCGATATTGGTAACTCGCGGATCGCTCCTCAAGCTTTCGTCAAGCTGGTCGCGACCTGAGTCCACTGCATACACATGTGATGCACCACGCTTTAACAGGCAGTCAGTAAAGCCACCTGTGGAAGCACCAATGTCGGCACAGATAAATCCGTCAACGTTTAGCCGAAACCTATCAAGCGCACCGTCAAGCTTCATTCCGCCCCGTCCGACAAATCCGTGCTCCTCTCCTGTGACCTTAACATCCATTGACTCTGTCACGTCAAAGGATGGCTTGGTTATAACCTTGCCGTCTACCGTGACAAACCCGTTCCCAATCAGTTCGGATGCACGGTTTCTGCTTTTTGCAAGTCCGCTTGTTGACAGGTAAAGGTCCAGTCTCATTTACGTCTCGAAAGAAGCCAAAGGGCAAGATTGCACAGGTTTTCACTGCCCGCGTATTCGGAGATAACCTCAACTGCAAGGAGTGTGAGCAGCGTTTCCTCGTCCTCCGCTTCGTTCATCTTGAGGAAGGAGAGTACAGTCTTTTTATGATTCTTTGCGTCACTTCCAACGCTCTTGCCAAGAGTCTGTGTATCGCTCTTTACGTCAAGAATGTCGTCATGTATCTGGAACGCAAGACCGATTGCCTCTGCGTACAGCTTGATGTTGTCCATATCCTTTGCCATTGGCTTATCAACCGCCGCGAAATATCCCAGTAAGCAAGCCGCACGAATGAGCGCACTTGTTTTCTTTGAGAAGATCTTGCGAAGCTGTGCATATGACTCAACCTCGTTCTGAAGGTCAAGAGTCTGACCGCCGACCATACCCATAGCACCTGCCTCATGTGCAAGAGTTGCAACGGCATAGCGCACGGATTTGTGAGAAACGTATTTATTGGACGCGCAGATCTCGAATGCAAAGGTTAAGAGTCCGTCACCGGCAAGAAGTGCCTCGGCCTCGCCAAACTGAATGTGGCAGGTAGGCTTACCGCGGCGCAGATCATCGTCATCCATGCAAGGAAGGTCGTCGTGTATGAGCGAATAGGCATGGATGCACTCAAGAGCACAGGCAAAAGGCATAGCAGCCTCTTCCTTGCCGCCGAACAGCTTACAGAATTCAAGCACAAGAAATGCGCGAATTCTCTTTCCGCCGCCAAGCACCGAATAACGCATTGCCTCGGTGGTAACGGTATCTCCCGCAAATTCCTCTGCGAGGTATCTTGAAAGCTCGTTTTCCACCTTCTCTGCTGCTTCAAGAAGGATGTCTTCTACCTTATTTGCAACTAAATTTTCCATAATGCACCGGTCTTTCTGTTTGTAATCACTTTATATTGTCGCGTTGGGTCAGTTCATATCCGTTTCTGCAAGTGTGCCGTCGGGTGTAGCTGTAAGTATCTTTACCTTCTGCTCTGCTGTATCAAGGCGGCTGTTACACAATTTTACAAGTGCAACTCCCTCTTCAAAGAGAGCGAGAGACTTATCAAGAGGCGCGCTGCCACTTTCAAGTGCACGTACGATCTCCTCAAGACGCGCGATGGCAACTTCAAAGGTCATTTCTTTTTCATTCATATCATTCACCGTATGTTATTAATTCAAATTAAGCGTTCTTTTTGATCTCATCGACCGTGCAGGCAACCTGGCCGCCGATGGTCTTAAACTCTATTTTGTCGCCTATCTCAACATCGTTTACGCTTTTAACAAGCTTACCGTCGTCCTTATATACCGCACTGTAGCCACGAGAGATTACAGATAACGGATTGAGCGCACTGAGCTTTCCGGCCTCTTTTGCCATTTCCGCCTTCTTAATCTGAAGATTGTTCTCTTCCGCACGGACAAGTCTGTCGTAAAGCTGATCTGCAATGACCCGTCTGTCGTCAATGAAGTTCATTGGGTCTGTCATGGCTCTCGTCCTGGAGAGCGAAGCAAGTCTGTCACGTCTGATGTTCAGCATACCGCGGATTACGTCTGCCTCACGAGTGACGATATTCTGTATCTTTCTTTTAAGCTCTGCCGTGTCGGGTACTGCAAGCTCTGCTGCGGCTGATGGTGTGGGGGCACGTCTGTCAGCCACAAAATCGCAGATGGTGAAGTCAGTCTCATGCCCCACCGCAGAGATAACGGGTATCTGTGATGCGGCTACTGCGCGAGCAAGACCTTCATCGTTGAATGCCCAAAGGTCCTCTATTGAACCGCCGCCACGTCCGATAATAATAACGTCTACGCTTTTTGTTGCGTTGAAATACTGCATACCTGAAATAAGCTGCGGCGGCGCGTCCGGTCCTTGCACAAGCGTGGGAAACAATACAAGCTTTGCATATGGGAATCGTCTGCCACACACGTTTATCATGTCACGAATTGCCGCACCTGTAGCTGATGTGATTATGCCGACTCTGGTAGGTATCTTCGGCAAGGGACGCTTCCCGGACGGATCAAACAGTCCTTCCATCTCAAGTTTTCTCTTGAGCTGCTCATAGGCAATGTAAAGCGCACCGACACCGTCAGGCTCCATTGAATCACAATACAGCTGATATGTGCCATCCCGAACAAATGAGGATATACGCCCGTGGGCTGTTACCTTCATGCCATCCTCGGGAATGAATTTCATTTTTACGGCGGCAGATTTGAACATTACAGATTTAAGCTGACCGCCTTCGTCTTTCAGGGTAAAGTAATAGTGTCCCGTGCTGTAGTGATTCTTGAAGTTAGATATCTCGCCTTTAACGTACACGTCAGTAAGCTGCGGTGTTGTGTCGATCACTCGCTTTACAAACTCGTTGAGCTGTGTAACCGTTAGCGCTCCGGGAAACTTCCCTTCAGTCTGTCTGTTATATTCATTATCGTTCATTATTTCAGTAAATCCCGTTTATATAATTCTGCACTCAGCAGTGCTGTTCCTACGGCATTGTCTGACGAATACTGTGCATCCGCAAACATTCCGTATTTACCAAGAATTTTTCTTATATACTGTGAACTCATAACCCCACCTGCGTATATAACAGGAAGGTCACCTTGTTCCAGAAGTACGTTTTGCGTTATCTTTTCAAGTGTTCTGCCGATAAAGCTGAGGGTATATGCGGACACCTCTGCTATATCTCCCGTCTCACGGTAAAGCTTCTCCGCTTTATTTTCAAGGCCCGACAGATTGCACCATGTTTCCTTGACGGAGAGAGGATCCTTACGAACCTTTCCCACAAATCCAAGAGCGGCTTTGTCCATTTCCGCTCCGCACGGGAAAGAAAGTCCCATCACAACGCCCGTTCTGTCAATTGCCTGACCGCCATTGATATCCTTTGTGCCGCCGATTTGAGTAATTTTGAATATTCTGTCCTCATCCGGTTCGCACAGCAAAACGTCAGTCGTTCCGCCGGAAACGTGAAAGGCAACAAAGCGATTGTTCATCATGCTCTCACGGCTGATTCCGTTATTGTCACATGCGGAAGCGAGAGCCGCCATGATATGCCCCGCCTGATGAGAAAACTTATACAGCGGTACGCCCAATGCAGCCGAAACAAATTCCGCAGAGGCAATACCTGAGAGGAAGCAAGGCATGTATGAGCCTTCCATGTCTCTCGGAGCATATGAGCATCCGACTGCTGTGAGGCTTCCCTCAACGGTTGACAGTGTATTCTTTACCGCAGCCGCGCACTGAGGCAGATTCTTCGTGTGATGGAACACTGCGTCGCTTTGTCTCAGGCCGCGCTCACCTTCTTTTACTGGAAGCGGAACCTTGGAGTTGAGCAGTATCTGTCCATCCTCGTCGCAGATGGCGGAAGAAGTAGTATAGTTGCTGGTGTCGATGCCAAGAAACAACCGTCTCATTTTATTCAGCATCCTTGATGAGGCCGTGATTGCGTGCGATCTTGTTAAGGATACCGTTAACAAATGCAGGTGCGGTCTCGTCGTCGTACACCTTGATGATTTCAAGAGCCTCATTAAGCACTACCTTTGCGGGCACGTCGATCTTTGTCATTTCATAAACCGCAAGACGAAGAATTGTGCGGGTTGCGGTTGACATACGGGACATCTTCCACTTGATGGAGCATTCCTCGATCTCAGAATCTATCTCTGTGGCATATTCACAAACGCCCAGAAACACATTCTTCACGTATTCCGCGGTAGGCTCTTCAGTAATTTCTATATATGTTTCGTAATATTCGTTCGGATCCGCTTCCTTATCAAATGCCTTTGCGAAAAGAAGCTTGAATATCAGCTCACGGCACTGGTGTCTTGTAAGCTTTGTTTTTGATGACATTGTTGTTACTCCTGTTGATTTTACGCATATTTATCTGTGTGGATATTCGCATACAGTATAATTATAATATATTATTCCATTTCTGTCAATGGATAACACGATGAATATTCATAATATTTATACATTTATGCAATAAAATAGCGGAGAAAGTGGATTTTATGCACTGCACAAAGGTTTTGACGAAAAACTGATGCAAACTTTTTTGTGAAATTAGGTTTATTTATTCATTAATTTATGATATTATGGTTGTAACAAATATTAGCGAGGAATGACTTAATGAAAAAAACGAATAAACTAAATAAGATCATCTCTGACGGTTGCGTTATCAACACCGTTTTACTTATCGTTTTCTATATCATAGGCGTGTCCCTTGATCCGAATTTCATCCCCACCCTCTCCCGTGTTTTCGGGATACTCATCTATTCCTTAGCGCTCTCAGCAGCCAACTCTTTCCTCTTCTCTTCAAAGATGAAGCTGTTTTCCCGCCTTGCTCTTCACTTTATCTTTACCGCTTTGGTTTTCTTTATCTGCTTTGTTTTCATCGGCGGATATAAGGCGAATCTCGGCTCGGTTTTGGTTATCGTCGGTTTGTATCTTGTTATTTATGCGGTAGTCGGCGGAGCTGTAGCCCTTATTCGCTCTATCCTCAAGGCTGACGAGAACGACAAGAAGGAATACAAGAAGGTTTACGAAAAGAAGCAAGACTACAATTCTCTCTTCGGCGGTAAAAAGTAATGGAACTTTTGCTCAGACCTATTGCAAAAATTCACACTGATCTGCCCGATAAGTTCGGTCTCCCACGTCAAAGCGGGATCGTTCCCTCTCTGTGCGGTACTATCGTTTTCGAGAAAGAATATCAAAATCCCGATGCCCTGCGCGGACTTGAGGGGTATTCTCACCTATGGCTCATCTGGGGATTTTCTCTCGGATTTGCGTCGGCTACTGAAGATCGAGCATGGTCACCCACAGTTCGCCCTCCACGACTTGGCGGTAACACCAGAGTGGGTGTCTTTGCAACGCGCTCACCAAACAGGCCCAATCCAATCGGTCTGTCTGTTGTAAAAATCGAGAGAATTGAAACAACTGCAGAGAACGGTACTGTCATTCACGTCTCCGGTATTGACATGGCTGACGGAACGCCGTTATATGATATAAAGCCGTATCTTCCACATGTTGACTCTGTAGAATCAGCAATCGGGGGATTTGCCTCGGAGGTTGTCGGTGCGAAGCTTACTGTAAGTGACCCGAATGGGTTCATTTCCCTTCTTCCCAATGATAAGAGAGACGCGCTCGTTGCTTTACTGGAAGAAGACCCGCATCCCTCATACAAAAACGATTCAGAGCGAGTTTACGGATTCCCATATGCCGGTTACGAAATATCGTTCAAAACGGACGGAGAGCTGCTGACCATCGTATCAATTGAGAAAATATAAAACGCCCTTAGGTGTGCCTGGATATAAAACAGGTACGCCTATTTAATTATTCAGCGTTTTTCGTCAAGACAAACAGAAATAGCCGTGATATAATATTTGCGTAAGCAGGAGGCCTACCGCTTAATTATCTATCTAAGGAGAAAAAATGGAAAATAGAGACTTGATAAAAAATGCTGTGAAATACATAAATAACTTGGGAGCCAATTCGACAAATATTGATGAAGTCGCGAAAAAAGCCGGATTTTCAACTGATTACTTCAATCGCATTTTCCGGAATTACACGGGGTTCAACGTTATGGAATACGTTAAATTTAGAAAACTGAATCGTGCCGCTCGCATGCTTCGTACTTCTCCTGGTCGCGACATTTTATCTATCGCATTGGACTGTGGGTATGAAAGCCATGAAGGATTTACCCGTGCGTTCAAGGAGCAATACGGTAAAACGCCAAGTGAATACCGAGAAAATATGAAAGATAAGCCGCTTGTGTGGGCTGACAATGAGCTTAACGCTACCGCAGTTAGTGAATTCCGCCATGTTCTGTCTGACTTTTCTGAGAAAGATGCCGATGAAGCTATTGACTGGCTTCTGGAAAAAGATGCAAAGCGTTTTGGATATACGGCGGTTACCATTGCAATTAACGGCTCAAAAATCGTTTCGGACAAAGATTCTTTTGAAGGTGGTTTTGTAACGGTAGATAACTTCTATGAAAATCCTCATTTAACTCTTATTCTTGCGGATCTGTCCGATCTGCGGAATTATATTGACAAGCTTATTCTTTTTAGGCCTGCACATATTAATTGCATATTCCAAAAAGACGTGTCTTTTGACGATGTAAAAGCCTCGCTTGGCGGTGTAAACTTCAAGAGCATAAAAGAAATTAACGAAACAATGTATTTCGGAGAGCCGTTTGTTCTGCCGGAGGAATCAAAGAAGTATGATATTCATTTGCTCGAGTTCCGAGATCTTGACGCAGTGGAGGAATTTATCAACTGTCACAACGATATGGTGTTTAGAAGAACAGGCGGTTACGGTCTGAAAAACCTGCTCCTAAAGCCCATAGAAGAAAGACCTCTCTCCCAGCCCTTCGGCGTTTTTGACGGCAAAAAACTGCTTGCCGTATCTTATGATGCACCGCAAAGCACCCACGGATTTTGCCTGAATAACTGCGTTTCCACTCCGAATCTGCCTGACACCCCGAATGATGCGATCAAATATCTTTATCTCACGGCAACAAATGCAGCTATGGGGAAAGGATATATCCCGTTTGAGGATTCTCAGTTTGACAATTATGCAAAAGAGCACGGCGGATTTGACGCATTTGAGTTGGGATTCGAAAGAGTAAATTCTGTGTATTCCATTGGTTTTTGACCCAATTAATTAATTTACGACATAAAGAAAACGCCCCACTAAGGAGCGTTTTTTCTTTGTCTGTTATGCAAATTATGCTATTTCAAGCTCGCTGTCATATATTCTGTCGTCAAGCGCGTAGAGTGAAGCAATGGTGTATGCGATATATACAGCCACGGTCACAACGTATAGCGCACCTGCCGCCTGAGTTGATATTGCGGTGTAGTGATATATTCCGCCAAATACCATTGCAATTACCGCAAACACCATCGAAGCGATCAGTCGAGTCTTCACGGACTTGTAGGTTTCGGCATCTTTGTTCTTTTTGCTGTACTGCACAGTTTCCGCAACGATACCGCAGAGGGATATGTGTTCCTTAGCTGTTTTAAGAAGGAGGACAATGAACAATATTGCGATCACTGCTGCAAATACAAACTCGATAAGTCGCAGAACTGCCATGCTATCGTACATCGCCTTGGCTTCCTCTACCCAGTATATTGCCTCGATCTCTCTGTGCTCCGCGTAATATTTGTCATTGAAGATATTGTTATATATCGTCAATCCGCAATTTATGACGGAAAGCGGAATTACCGCATATGTCAGTTTATTATACTTCGCCATAAGTATAGCCGCGGCAGACAAGAAGGCACAACCGAAAACGGCAGTTCCGTATCCGATTATATCAAGGTCGCGGAAGATGAGGGTGATAAGTGAAAGTCCGAACAGGATAAGCACAAGCTTCATTCTCTTTGCGATGAAGAGAGTGGTTCTCGGCTTGATCTCGCGCTCAAATCTTTCCTCAATAGATGAGATAAAGGTCTTATCTTTTCCGATTTTTCCGAGTGTGCGGCAAACCTTAACAATATTAACCACCGACAGGATCAGAACGAAAAGAATACTGAAGATGTATAAGGTTCTCTTGAAGTCCGCAAGATACACGCCACCTGAGCGAATCGTTCCGTCGTCGAGTGATGTAAGCTCGGGAAGCACAGATGCGCATATGCGGAGAATATAGAATATGATTATGAAGTCGCGAGTTCCTGTAAGGGCGCTTTTTTCGGTTTCTACCATTGTTTTGGCACCTGTTAATGGATCTCTCACAACTCTCTTTACCTTCTTTACTGCAAAGAGAGAGTTATCAGAAAACGCAATGCCGTTATCATATATTCCGTCGAAGAGATGTACAACGGCAGGAATGAAGAAAATCAGCTCTACCACACCAATGGAAAACGCAAGAAGCAGTGCCATCGTCGCCTGGTCCGACTCATATGTTACAGCAACTATGGGGAAAGCAAACAGATTCACCGCTTCAACTATAAGCAGCTTCTGAAACAGCACTCTTGCTCTGTCAATTTTACCAACGAGATATGAAGATTTGGTAAGGGCGATAATGATAAGTGCAACACCGATAACGTCTGGCAAAACGTCGATGAGATATATTACGGGGTTACACAGCATTATAAAGCCTGCAATAAGCATACCTATTCTCATATGTCAGCCTCCTATGCTTTATTTTTTCTTCTTCTTGATATGGGGATGTTTTTTCGCTTTTTCGGCGGCGATTCTGTCAGCTTCCTCCATTGCAAGACGCATGGACTCTTTGCGGTACTCGTTTTTCTTGGCTTCTATTTCGTCAAATTTGTCGTTGATCTTGTTGACGATCTCAAACCTGGATCTCTTTACCTCATCTTCATCCTCATCCGCAGGACACAGCTTTCCAAAGCAGCTGTAGAACAGCACAAGGTTGATGACGATACAAAGAAGCCAATAGAAATACACGCTCAGTCCGAGAGTGAACGACAGGTCTGCCGGAATAACCGATGAAAGCAAAACCAATAGAATTGATGAAACGTAGTACACCATTGTCATCACGAGATTTCTGCCTGCGCGGTTTGCAATGTTCGGGTTTTCTGCGCCAAGAGCAATTCCCCTGATTCCGAGAAATACGAAAACGTGCATCACTGCCGCGAATACCAGTTTGGCGATATCCACAGCCATATCCACAGGACCCGTCATGCTATAAAGCTCGAACATGAGGGAGGCAGCATTCGTTCCGCACATCACCAGAAATCCGAGACACGATACGCTGGCAGCAACAAAGTATCGGTTATATTCCGCCAGCTTCGAGAATGCAAAGAGCATCACGACAGCACCAACTATATCCGCAAAGAAATAATACTGCGAAATGGAGAACGCGAAGGAGAGAAAATATCCGAATATCAGTATTCCGAATCCCATTATTCTTCGCCCTCGCCCGCGGCACTTGCACCGCAACACTTTTTATACTTCTTTCCGCTTCCGCAAGGACAAGGATCGTTACGTCCTACCTTGGGAGTCTTATTTACAACGGGAGCCTTCTTCTGGGCAGGTTTTCCGCCACCGCCCGCAAAGCCCTCGGAAACAACCTTTGCTACCTCAACACGCTTTACTTCCTGCTGAGGCTTAGGAACAATGGACATTACCATTCTTGCTGTATCGTCGCGGATGTTCATTACCATTTCGTCAAACATATCCGCACCGTAGAGACGGTATTCAGCAATAGGATTTCGCTGTGCGTATGCCTGAAGTCCGATAGCTTCCATAAGGGAATCCATGGCTTCAAGGTGATCCATCCACTTTTTGTCAACGTTCTGAAGGAGAACAACGCGCTCAACCTCACGCATCTGCTCTTCCCCGAACAATTCTTCCTTCTTCTGATAGAGCGCATCTGCTCTTTCAAGGAGTGTGTCGGTAATTTTCTGTCTTACCTCAGCCGCTGTTCCGTCAATATCCTTGAAATCAGCAGGGGCTGTGAGCATACCGAGATACTTGGAACGGAGTCCGTCGATATCCCACTGAGTCATATCCTCATCGTGGAGGAATGTTCCGACTGCATCGGTTACGGTGTCGCTGATCATGGACTTGATCTTATCCTTGAGGTCGGCGTTGTCAAGAACTTCGGATCTCTGCTTATAGATAACACTTCTCTGCTGGTTCATTACGTCGTCATACGCAAGGACGTTCTTACGTCTGTTGAAGTTCTGACCCTCGAGATGCTTTTGAGCGTTCTCAATTGATCCGGAGAGCATCTTTGCATCAATAGGCATATCCTCGTCCATTCCAAGGCGTTCTACCATACCGATTATTCTGTCAGATCCGAAGAGTCTCATGAGATCGTCCTCAAAGGAGAGGAAGAATCTGGATTCACCCGGGTCGCCCTGACGTCCGCTTCGACCGCGGAGCTGGTTGTCGATACGTCGGGACTCGTGACGCTCTGTACCGATAACGAACAAACCACCTGCCGCGCATACCTTTTCAGCTTCAGGTCTGATAACTTCCTGATATTTCTTATAAAGTTCTCTGAAATGGTCACGCGCCGCGAAAATTTCCTCGCTTACGTTCTGTGATGAACCTGTAGCAAGTGCGATAACGGATTCCTCGTAGCCTTCCTTACGCATTTCGGACTTTGCGAGATATTCTGCATTACCGCCGAGCATGATGTCAGTACCACGTCCCGCCATGTTAGTGGAGATGGTTACCGCACCGAACTTACCTGCCTGTGCAACTATATCCGCTTCCATTTCGTGATATTTAGCGTTGAGGACTGTGTGAGGGATGCCGGCGCCTTTAAGCTTTCTTGACAGTTCCTCAGACTTCTCGATGGAAACTGTACCGACAAGCACGGGCTGTCCCTTTTCGTGGCATTTCTTGATCTGCTCGATAATAGCTCTGTCCTTACCTGCTTTTGTACGGTATACAACGTCCGGATGGTCCTTTCTGATCATGGGCTTGTTTGTAGGAACCTCTACAACGTCAAGCATGTAAATTTCACGGAACTCGTTTTCCTCGGACAGTGCTGTACCTGTCATACCGGAGAGCTTATTGTACATTCTGAAGTAGTTCTGGAAGGTGATTGTTGCAATAGTGCGATTTTCACGCTGGATCTTTACGCCTTCCTTGGCTTCAATAGCCTGGTGGAGACCGTCGGAATAACGTCTGCCGGGCATGATTCGGCCTGTGAAGGAGTCAACGATAAGGACTTCATTGTTCTTTACAACGTAGTCTGTATCTCTGAACATTGTGCCATGAGCCTTAAGCGCCTGGTAAACATGGTGAGAGATATTTGCGTTTTCGGGATCGGAGAAGTTCTCAATTCCGAAATACTTTTCAGCCTTGGCGATACCTGATGCTGTAAGAGTGGTGCTCTTCGCCTTTTCATCAACGATATAGTCAGCATCAATATCGTCCATGTCTTCTTTTGCGTCTACTTCCTTGACCACGTATTTTCTGAGAGTACGTGCAAAGCGGTCAGTCATGTCATAAAGAGCGTCAACCTCAGAACCCTGACCGGAGATAATAAGAGGAGTTCTCGCCTCGTCGATCAGGATGGAGTCAACCTCGTCGACGATAGCAAAGTTGTGGCCTCTCTGAACGCGGTTTTCCTTATAAAGTACCATGTTGTCACGGAGATAGTCAAATCCGAACTCGTTGTTCGTGCCGTAAGTGATGTCGCAGTTATATGCCTCCTGCTTCTCCGCGCGAGTCTGCCCGTGAACGATAAGACCGGTGGTGAGACCGAGGTACTCATGGATTCTGCCCATTTCCTCACAGCCGAGTCGTGCAAGGTAATCATTTACTGTTACAACGTGAACGCCTTTGCCCTCAAGCGCATTGAGGTAAGATGGCAGAGTCGCAACGATAGTTTTACCTTCACCTGTTTTCATTTCGGTGATTCTTCCCTGGTGCAGGAGAATACCACCCATGATCTGCACGTCAAAGGGGCGCTTTCCGAGAATTCTGTCGCCTGCTTCACGAACGCACGCAAAAGCCTCGGGAAGAATGTCATCAAGTGTTTCTCCTGCCGCGAGACGCTGCTTGAACAAGTCGGTCTGCGCTCTCATTTCAACATCCGACATGGCCTTATATTTATCTGCAAGCGCATTTACACGCTTTACGAGAGGCATGATCTTTTTGATCTGTCTGTCACTGTAAGTTCCGAAAATTGATGTTACTAAACTCATTTATCCTCCAACGGTTGTCAGTACAACCTTCGTAATATTTTCAGTAGTCATTATTATACGAATATCATTATAACCTATTTCGTCTCGGGTTTGTAGTACAAAATGTAAATTTATTGAAAATGCAGACAAAAATGCAGATATTTTTGCTCAAATATTGATATTTGCACCGATATCATGTATAATACGGGTACATTCACCGAAAGGAAGCACAATGAAAGACATAAACATTGTACTGCACGAGCCGGAAATACCGCAGAACACGGGAAACATTGCAAGAACCTGTGCCGCCACCGGTGCTGCTCTGCACATCATTAGGCCCATGGGCTTTGAGATAGATGACAGAAAGCTCAAGCGCGCGGGGCTCGACTACTGGCATCAGCTTGATATAACCTATTACGATAACTTGGACGATTTCTTCTCGAAGAATCCGAGTTGCAACTTCTACTGTTTTACCACGAAGGCGCCGAGATGCTATACTGACGTGGAATATAAAGCTCCCGTCTTTCTCTTCTTCGGTAAGGAGACAAAGGGGCTGCCCGAGGACTTACTCTCCGCAAATCTTGACCGATGTGTGAGACTCCCGATGCGTGAAACTTTGCGAAGCCTCAACCTTTCAAATGCCGTTGCTGTGGGAGTTTATGAGGTACTTCGCCAGAGCGGTTTTAAGGGTCAGCAGAATGAGAGCGAGTATTTAACTGACATTAACAACAACTATTATGAAAAATAAGGAGAGAAAAATGAAAGTAGTATTTCTTGGTGACAGCATTACGGATGCAGGCAGACGTACTGACGAAAACGGAATGGGCAACGGCTATGCATTCTACGCTTCTAAGATAATAAAAAGCCGACACCCTGTAACGGAATTTGAGTTTATTAATCGCGGCATAAACGGTGACAAAATCATTATGCTTGCTGAGAGAATGCAGGAGGACTGCATAGATTTACAGCCTGACGTGGTTTCGATTCTCATTGGTATTAACAACACCGCCTGCAGAGAGGACACCCTCAACTGGTACACAAGTGAGCATTTCGAAGGTGCATACCGCCAGATCCTTACAGATATTAAGACAAAGACAAATGCAAAGATTATTATTCTTGAAGAGTTTCTCTTCCCCGTTCCCGGAAAAGATCATTGGAGAGTAGATGTTGACTCAAAAATCGGTATAACACGAAAGCTGGCAAGAGAGTTCGCCGATGTTTATGTACCGCTTGACGGTCTGCTTCACGCACACTGCCTTGACGCTTATCCTGTTGCATGGTCTCATGACGGTGTTCATCCTACTGAAGCTGCAGCTCGTATTATTGCAGGTTACTATGCCGACGCTTTTGAGAAGGTATTTGCAAAGCTCAACTAAACACAAAAAAACTCCATTGCCTACTTCGGTAACGGAGTTTTATTTTTCACTTAAAAAGACCCGCCTAACAGACGAGTCTTTTTTCTTTATGGATTAATATGCGCCCTGCTGCCACTTAGTGTAGTAGCTGATAAGGGAATCGTCGTCCTCTTCGTCAAGAAGCTTCTGAATAACCTCGTTACTCTGTAGCTCGGCAAGAATTTCCTTGATTTCGGCATTGAAGTTCTCACTGCTTACGTTAAGGATTCTTTCCTTATATTCCTCGCAAAGAGCCTCATACTCTTCGAGAAGATCGAGGTTGCCGTTTTCTTCACTGAAGTAGTTGGGCATCTTGATGTAGGGACTGGAAACAGCCTCCTGGTTCTGAATAAGGTACTTATCCCAGTATTCCATGGAGATACCTTCTCCGGGATATGTCATGAACACGTTACCAGTTTCAGAGAGTTCCATCTTATAGTCATCGCTTATGATAGAGATGGTTTCCTTGGTATCGGGATCATCATATTCCCAGTGGATTCCTTCAACGCCGTACTGGAGAACAGTTCTGAGTTCCTTGTCTGTATTAATGCAAGTAATGATTTCCATAGAACGGGAGACGTCCTTGGAATACTCGGACACAGCAAACATGGATTCGTAAATTGTTTCTTCGTCAAATACAGGGTTAGAATAAACGCTGATGTAATAGTCCTCTTCATACTGTGCAATGGAAACAGGGTCACCGGAAATTACGCCTACTGCGAATCTCTGACCTTCCTCAAGAGTTCCGTCGCCAACGTAGCCGAGAGCCTGAAGTTCCTTAACCATCTTGAAGGTACTTACATATGTAGAGTCAAGAAGAAGTTCCGGAGGAAGAGAATCACTGTACTTTGTTTCGCTGGAAAGAACAGAGCAAATGAGTGACCATTCTTTGCTTACTCCGTCAGCACCCCAGTAAACGATACCTGCGGTGTCAACAGGACCGAGAAGCGGAATTACATCCTCAAGACCCTGGTTACCGATATCAATGATAAAGTTCTTAGATCTGAGGAAGGATGAAAGATCGCTGTAGTTGTAGTCGTATACATCTACAAGCTCCTTATTGATGAGAAGGTACTGATACTCGCCTACAGGACGGTTGTTCGGAATACCGAATGTGCCGTAGTCATAGATAGGCTTAAGGAATGTGGGGTAAATATAGGACTTAAGAATCTTTGAGTTTCCGCTGAGTTCTCCGTCAAGAGCCGCAGCGATATCGCCCCAAGCATATTCGCAGTATGCATCATAGCCGCTGATATAGAAAATGTCAAACTGTGTATCAACAACGTCGGGGTATGTCTTTACAGCAATACCGAGTTCGTCGATGGTGGTCTCTTCCGGAGGATTTGTTTCAACAGTTTCTTCCACCTTCTGACCCTTATTCTTGAGGGCCTTCTTTCTTGCTTCTTCAGCGGCCTTCTTGTCAGCAGTAGCCTGCTTTACTTCAGCGATCTTTGCGTCAACCGTTTCCTTGTACTCATCGCGAGGAATCAGGTGAAGCTCGATAGCAGTGTCATACTTCGCCTGTGTGATCTTATTTACAGCAGCTTCTACCTGTTCGGCAGCCTCGTCTGTGGTGCTCGGATCTGTAGGGAGCCACAGAGAAAGTGTCATCGCAACACGCTTGCTGTCCTGTGTATCTGCAGTCTCGTCGCCTGGGTCTTCTTCGTCCTTAGAGCAGCCTGCGAACATGCCGAGCACTATTACCATTGCAAGCAATAAGCTGATAAGCTTCTTAATCATTTAAGGATCCTCCTAAAATTACCTTTGGGAATACATTCCCATAATATGCTTTTATAATTTTACACGAAAATGCCTCATATGTCAAGCATTTTGTGCGCTTCTATTTGTAAATAAACGTATTATTAGCTCTTTATTTTCAAATATCGTGCCTGACGGGCATCTTATTCAAGATAGTCCTTCAGTCTCTTCGATCTGCTGGGATGACGCAGCTTGCGAAGAGCCTTTGCTTCGATCTGACGGATTCTCTCTCTTGTGATGTTGAACTCTTTACCAACCTCCTCAAGAGTACGAGTTCTGCCGTCCTCAAGGCCGAATCTCATCTTAAGTACCATCTCTTCTCTGGGAGTCAGAGTATGAAGGACCTCATTAAGCTGTTCACGGAGAAGCTGATATGATGCCGCCTCAGCAGGTGTGGGGGTGTTATCATCAGGAATGAAGTCACCGAGATGGCTTTCATCTGCTTCACCGATAGGTGTTTCAAGAGACACGGGATCCTGGGATATCTTGATGATCTCGCGGACCTTTTCCTCACTCATGCCGATGTCAGCAGCGATTTCCGCCGAAGTTGCTTCTCTTCCAAGCTTTTGCAGAAGCTGAAGCTGGCTGCGGGACACCTTATGTATTGTTTCAACCATATGAACGGGAATACGGATCGTTCTTGACTGATCTGCGATGGCGCGGCTGATAGCCTGTCTGATCCACCACGTTGCATATGTTGAGAACTTATATCCCATTGTGTAGTCGAACTTCTCTACAGCCTTCATAAGGCCGAGGTTGCCTTCCTGGATAAGGTCGAGGAAGTAGATTCCCTTGCCTACGTAGCGCTTTGCAATGCTTACAACAAGTCTGAGGTTTGATTCAACCAGCTTGTTCTTTGCATACTCGTCGCCATCTGCCATTTTCTTGGCGTAGTATGTCTCCTGCTCGCTGTCAAGAAGCGGAATGGAGCCAATTTCCTTAAGGTACATTCTTACAGGGTCGTCTACCATCAGACCCTCCTGTGAAAGTACCTTTTCCATGTCATCTGCGCTGTCAAGCTTTTCAACATCACTATCGATGTCGTCAAGGTCTCCTGCGTCGATAAGCTTTGTAACGTCCTCAGGCTCAATTTCCATAATGTCCATCAGATCCTCTTCAGTGGGCCCCTCGGGCTCTGCTATGTCCGTATCGTCAATTACGGCAAATGAGTCGTCTGTTACCGTGATCACAGATTCTTCGTCCGTGATCTCATTTTCAATGTCGTTTCTTTTCATTTCCGGGTCTATACCGTACATTATTTCCTCCAAAAAAATATCGAATTTGCGGTGATAAGGTATTTACGCGGAGTCTTGCGTGTTGCGATAAAAATTAGTTTATATCGTTAAGAAATCCTTTAAGGATCTTAGAACGGCTTTGGTGTCTAAGCTTACGAAGTGCTTTTGCTTCGATCTGACGGATTCTCTCTCTTGTGATGTTGAATTCCTTACCAACCTCTTCAAGAGTTCTTGTGCGTCCGTCATCAAGTCCGAAGCGAAGCTTGATAACCATTTCCTCACGGGGAGTAAGAGTGTGGAGCACTTTATTGAGCTGTTCCCTAAGAAGCTGATAAGAAACTGCTTCTGCAGGGGTGGGGGTGGAATCATCGGGGATAAAGTCGCCAAGATGGCTGTCGTCCTCTTCTCCGATAGGTGTTTCAAGTGAAACGGGATCCTGTGCTGTCTTCATGATATCGCGAACCTTCTCGGGGCTCATTCCGAGCTTTTCGGCGATCTCGTCTATAGTAGGCTCGCGTCCATACTCCTGAAGAAGCTGACGCGAGGTTCTTGATACTCGGTGGATTGTTTCAACCATATGGACCGGTATACGAATCGTTCTTGCCTGGTCCGCAATTGCACGGGTAATTGCCTGTCTGATCCACCACGTTGCGTATGTGGAGAACTTATAGCCCTTAGTATGGTCGAATTTTTCAACCGCTTTTATAAGGCCGAGGTTTCCTTCCTGAATCAGATCAAGGAAGTACATTCCCTTTCCAACGTATTTCTTTGCGATACTGACCACAAGTCGAAGGTTTGCCTCAACAAGCTCGTTCTTAGCGAATTCGTCTCCCTCTGCAACCCGCTCTGCAAGATAAGTTTCTCTCTCGGAGGAAAGGAGCGGTATCTTTCCTATATCTTTGAGATACATTCTGACCGGGTCGTCAACTGCAACACCGTCATCAGACAGATATTTCTCAAGATCCGCACTGTCTTCAAGCTCGTCAGCTGCATCGTCATCGTCAAATACGTCATTCTCGATATAATTAACGACTTCAATTCCGCTTTGCTCCAAAGTTTCGTAGATCTTCTCGATCTGGTCAACATCGTACCCGCAAAATTCTACTGCTTCCATAATCTCACTGCCTGAAAGGGATCCCTGACTTTTTCCCTTCTCGATCAGGCCCTGCATGTCGACCTTTTTTTCATTTTCCATAATGAACCTCGTGTATGTGCTGTGTTTCTCTGTTTTCCTTATTCTTTTCAGTTGTTGCCGCGCTTCTTTTTGAGGATATCCTCAAGTGACAGTTCCCCATCGCGGGCGTTTGTGCTCTCATCCCGCATTGACTTAACGTAAATGTCAAAGGATTTTTCATCATTACCCGACAATTCGCTTCTCTCTGCGATCATGCGAGATACTCTTGACACCTCGTCAGAAGTAAAGCTTTCGTTAAGCATTCCGATTGAGAAGCCGCCTGCATCGTGCCGCTCTTTTGCGAACTCGAACAGTTTTTTGCCGAGAGTCGTGACAAAATCATCTGCCGCGAGTTCCCTGCCGTCTATCTTTCTGGTGAAATACTCGCTTCTGATAAAGAGCATTCCGAGCACTGCCTCTTCTATTCTCGCGCCCTTAGGCTGCTTCGCAAAGTCGGGGTTGACTCTGTCGCTGAGTCCAGAGGTGATTCTGATAAGCTCGCCCTTGCGTTTTTTGCTGTTTTCATATTGAGCGCGTCTTCGCTTTGCATCAACATCGGCACGAATGCTCTTTAGGTCAACCGAAAACTCCCGTGCTGTCTTGTCAATGTAGATATCCCTCTCAACGCTTGACTGTATTCCTGCTATATAAGCGCAAATTTCTGACAATGCTTTTATCTTTGAGTCAGATATGCTCATATCATACTTTGAACGAATTCCGTCAAGCATAAATTCGAATTTGCCGCGGCTTGCCTCGATTAGCTCTCTGAACTTGTCTGCGCCGTATTTCTTTATGTATTCGTCAGGGTCCTTTGCTCCCTGCATACGAAGTACCTTCGCGTCAATTCCCGCTTCCTCAAGCAAGGTGATAGCTCTGTTTGCCGCTTTCTGACCCGCCTCGTCGCTGTCGTAGGAGATGATCACACGGTCCGTGTATTTTTTCATCATCCTCGCCTGCTCTGAGGTTATTGCAGTGCCGAGTGTTGCAACCGCCATACCAAATCCCGCATCGTGGAGAGTTATTACGTCCATGTATCCTTCGCAAAGGATGAAATATCCCGCATCCGAATTTTTGGCATAGTTAAGAGCAAACATATTTTTACTCTTTTTGAACGCGGGGGTGTCTGAAGTGTTCAGATACTTCGGCTTTGAATCGTCAAGCACGCGTCCGCCGAATGCTATTACGTTGCCTGACACGTCGATGATCGGGAACATTACTCTTCCGCGGAAATAGTCGTAGTAGCCTCGCTCATTCTTTCCCGCAAAGTATGCAGTGCGTATCTCCTCATGCTTGAATCCGAGGGATGTAAGGTGTTTCAACATTGATCCGCCCGACGGAGGTGAGTAGCCAAGTCCGAATCGCTTGATGGATGCCATGGACAGTCCGCGATCGGTGAAATACTTTCGTCCGGGTGCGCCGATATTATCGTCAAAAAGCATCTTACGGTAATATTTCGCCGCTTCAAGGTTCATCTGCAGAACTCTCGAGCGCGATACCGTATCAGGTCTGCCACTGTTTGAGTCAAAGTCCGGAAGTGCTATACCCGCGCGCTTGGCAAGAGTCTCAACCGCTGCCACGTAGTCGAGATTCTCCGTACGCATGACGAAGTTGATAACGTCTCCGCCTGCACCGCAACCGAAGCAGTAAAAGCTCTGTGTACCGGGATATACCGTGAATGACGGGGTCTTCTCGCTGTGGAACGGACAAAGTCCCTTAAGATTCGATCCCGCTCTTTTGAGTGTCACATAAGTAGAGATCACGCTCTCAATATCACAGCGATATCTGATATCTTCAATTACACTTGCCGGTATCATGCGCGTCCCTCCTTAGTTTACTGCTTATTATAACTCCATTGGAGTTTCCCATACATGGGGGATGAAAAGATCCTTGTAGAGATCGATTGCGTATCTGTCAGTCATGCCTGAAATGTAGTCACATACGCATCTCTCGACAGATTCGTTTCTTGTGTTATTGTAGTACAAGGCAGGCATCTTCTTCGGATATTTTACAAAGTAATCGAAGAGGTTTTTAAGAAGCTCCATTGCCTTAACTTCCTCGCGCTTTGCCTTGGGATTGTAGTACACGTTATCGAAGAGGAATTTGCGAAGCTCGTTTGTTGCCTTGCCGACTTCCTCAGTCATTTTGATTTCGTTTGAATTGCGACTTCCCTCGATAATTGAGGAAACCATGGTATTAACGCGCTCGCTGTGTCCCCTGCCCAGTATATCAAGCAAGTGCTTCGGAATATCGTCCAATGTGATAATACCGCCGCGAATGGAGTCGTCGATATCGTGATTTATGTATGCAATTCTGTCGGCGTACTTGATAATAACACCCTCGAGAGTGGATGCGAGATGGCTTCCCGTATGGTTTACGATACCGTCGCGTACCTCCCACGTAAGGTTGAGACCCTTGCCGTCCTTCTCCAGCTTCTCAACTACTCGCAGACTCTGCTTGTAGTGGGTGAAGTCGGATGAGTAGCACATCTGCATGACTACTTCACCTGCGTGACCGAAAGGAGTGTGTCCAAGGTCATGGCCAAGTGCAGCCGCTTCGCAAAGGTCCTCGTTAAGCATAAGTGCGCGGGCTATAATTCGTGCAATCTGCGTTACCTCAAGGGTGTGAGTCAGACGTGTTCTGTAATGCTCGTCCGAGGGGAACAGGAACACCTGAGTCTTGTGCATGAGACGTCTGAAAGACTTACAGTGAAGTATTCTGTCTCTGTCACGCTGGAACTCTGTTCTGTTTACACACTCTGTTGCAGGAAAATCTCGTCCGCGTGTATTCTCACACAGGAACGCATAAGGTGAGAGTGTCTGTCTCTCGCGTTCGTAGAATATTTCGCGTACAGTCTTTATTTCATTTGCCATGTGCGTTCCTCCTTTATGCATACTTAATTGCTTTATATAATATACGCAAGAATTCTCTTTTTTTCTTTTTTCGACCTTTTATTCAATTCTTGAAGCTCTTTCCTCAAATCCCAGCAGTTCTACCCCGCCCTTGCCGTATGTCAGCTCTGATACAGTTGTCGGGATAAGCTCCATGCGCGCTTTTTCTATTGCCGCGATGACAGTTACCCCTTCGCCGAAGTCAACGTGATCTTCTTCAGCGTTGATTCTGCCAAGAGCTACGGTAAGGCGCTGATAATCGGAGTACGTCACGTCGATTTTATATACGGCGTAGTCCTCAAATGATGCAAATCCTGCCGCGTCGATGGCCTGTTTAGCTGATGCGGAATACGCGCGAACAAGTCCGCCGGCACCGAGAAGAATTCCGCCAAAATAACGTGTAACTACAACACAGAGGTCAGTGGCACCTGACATTTTGAGTACGTTAAGAACAGGCATACCAGCTGTTCCCTGCGGTTCGCCATCGTCGGAATAGCGTGCGATACCGTTCTCAGACAGCATATATGCATACACATTGTGTCTCGCATCGTGATATTCTTTTTTCTTTGCTTCAATGAACGCACGCGCCTCGTCCTCACTTGATATTGGTGTTGCATGTCCGATGAAGATGGATTTTCTCTCCTCCATCTCGACTGACACAGCACTTGCAAGCGTGATTCGCTTCTGAGGCACTGCTATATCGTTACTGTCTTTCTTCTTCATTACACTTCACTTATTCTTCAATGATGTACTTTTTAATCTTCGCGTACAGCTTGTCGTCTACAACGCATTTGCAGTATATACCGTCCTCGCGGTAGTCCATGTCAACGTCGTCCGCATCTTTGTATATAAGTCCCGTAACTGCTCCGTCCTGTGGAGGGATAAGAAGCGTTACTCTATGCTTTCCGCTTGCCGCCATTCGCTCGATGACTTCAACAAGTGTGTTGCAACCTGCGCCTGTTTTAGCGGAGATAAACACAACCTCGGTATTTGATCCTGCCGCCAATGTTTTCATGTGTATGAGCGCGTCACGGTCTGTGCAGGCATCACATTTGTTGAACACGTAAACAGTGGGCTTGCCGCTTGCTCCGAGCTCTTCAAGAAGATCTGCCGTTACCTTGGTCTGACTGATGAATTCGGGGTCGGACGAGTCAACAACGATGAGAAGGATATCGGAATACACCGCCTCGTCAAGAGTGGACTTGAACGCCTTTATAAGGTGGTGAGGCAGGTTGCGGATAAATCCTACGGTGTCCGTAAGCAGAAGCTTCGTTCCATTAGGTGTGGTAAACTGACGTGTGGTAGGGTCGAGGGTTGCAAAAAGCTTGTTCTCCGCCAGAATTCCCGCGCCTGTGAGATAGTTGAGAAGCGTGCTCTTCCCCGCGTTGGTGTAGCCAACAATGCCGCACTTTGTGAGCCCCGATCTGTCACGCTGGCTTCTCATAACAAGGCGATTCTGCTCAACCTTTTCCAGTTCTCTTTCAAGGGCAGTTATCTTTTCGCGCACACGTCTGCGGTCAATTTCAAGCTTTGTCTCACCCGGACCTCTCGCGCCAACGGAACCTGAGGAAGCAGTACCGCCTTGACGGGAAAGGATCTTACCGCGGCCCACAAGACGGGGGGATGTATATCTGAGCTGTGCAAGCTCTACCTGAAGTCTACCTTCGCTTGTTCTTGCGTGGTCGGCAAAGATATCAAGAATGAGCATGCTGCGGTCGATAACTGATACGTCGGTTTCAATGTCGTCCTCGATAGCTTTGATCTGTGACGGGCTGAGCTCGCAGTCAAAAATAACAAGCTCCGCTTCAAGATTCTTGCAAAGTTCGGACAGCTCCTGTACCTTTCCGCTTCCAAGTACGGAACGAACATCAGGCTTTTCTCTCTGCTGTGTCAGAGTAGCCACCACTTCGCACTCGGCGGTATCGGCAAGTCTTTCAAGCTCACCAAGGGAGATATGGCATTCCGCTTCCTCTCCCTGTTTGTATATAGCACAAAGTATTACTTTGGTCTTTTCAATTTCAGTATTATTGTTTATCACAAGTACCTCCTGTGGGTATGTAACTCACGCAATTTGAAAAGAAAAAGCCGGACAGGATTCTAAAGCCGCAGCTTCGCTTATCCTGTCCGACGACTTTTCTCGGACAATTTTCCCTTTAGGTAACTTATTTGCCGCTCTGTTCAAGACGCTTCTTGAACTTGTCAACACGTCCACCAGCATCAACGAACTTCTGCTTACCAGTGAAGTAAGGATGGCACTTGGAGCAGATATCTACACGGAGTTCACCGTTAGCATCGCTCTTTGTGGAACGGGTAACAACAGTTTCGCCGCATGCGCAACGGATGGTTACCTCTTTGTATTCGGGATGGATTTCTGTTTTCATTGTTTTTTCACCTCTTCATACAGATACTCACGTCGAATTATTATAGCATATCAAATTCTAAATTGCAATACTTTTCGAGAATTTTTTTGAACAAATCAGCACATATTTTTCGTATTTTTTCTATCTTTTGCACAAAATCACACTTTCCTCTCGATCTGCTTGCGTAATCGTGCGATTATTCGCTTCTCAAGGCGGGAAATGTACGACTGGGAAATGCCGAGCTTGTCTGCTACCTCCTTTTGGGTCAGCTCCCGTCCTCCGCCAAGTCCGTATCTCAGCTCAATTATCTCACGCTCACGCTCATCAAGTCCCGCAACTGCCTCTCTGATGGTACGCTCGTCCTCAAGTCGCTCAAGGTTCTGCCCCACCGGTCCTTCTCCCGACTCAAGCACGTCGGACAGGAGTAGCTCGTTCCCGTCCCAGTCGATGTTTAGCGGCTCGTCTATGGACACCTCTCCCTTATGAGATGCGTTCTTCCGTATGTACATGAGTATCTCGTTCTCTATACAACGCGATGCGTAAGTGGCAAGCTTTATTCCACGCTCTGTTTTGTAGGTGTTGATCGCTTTGATCAGGCCTATGGTTCCAATAGAGATAAGGTCCTCAATTCCTGTTCCGCACCCCTCAAATTTCTTTGCGATATATACAACCAGTCTGAGATTGTGCTTAATAAGTATGTCGGCAAGGGATCTGTCATCGTCAAATCTCTTTAATATCTCTGCTTCTGCCTCGGGTGAGAGCGGTGGCGGCAAAACATCTGTACCGTTTATATAGTAAGTCTCCCCACCGCCGCAAAACGCAAGCATCATCCTGCCAATTGTTGCCTTAAAATCACTAATCATCTCTATCACCGACACTCCAATTTTCATATTACACCTCTTTAGGTTTTTAATTCTTTTTACAGAGCATGAGAGGAACTATTGCTGTGTGCTCCGCGAATGTTCCCCTATTTTCGTCTATTGCCACAACAGCCGATACATCCCTTCCATCAACCTCAATTTTGTCGGGAATGAATCCGTACATCAAGCTCTCTCCGCCAATTCCTTTAACAGGGATCATTCTAAGTCTAAGTGAGCATTCACCTGAATGCAGCTCATCAGAAATTCCGGGTAAAGAGTAAGACTTAGCTATTATCACGGGAAGACCAGATATAGGCTCTACGGCAAATGATCCGCTGTCGCAAAGAGCACTGAGTGAGTATGAGGTTGACGCGGCAGTTATCCTGATTTCCACCGACCTCCTGCTTCCTCTTGCTGTAAACAAGCGCACAGCAAACACAGCAGCCACGGCAACAACTGTAAATGCAAGCGTAAAGTTCGGCTTTTCTACGGAAATCATCGGCTCACCCATTGACAGAACAATCGACATAATACCACCGATAAGCGCACCGCTACCCCAGAGCATTACGCTATCTCGAATCAGCATCGCAACTCCCGTCGGTTTATCAAATGCAATGCGTGTCATTATTATGGAAATACCAACGCCTACAATAATGTTTAATATCCCGCTCAACCTGCTTCCACCAAACGGAAACAGTGTCATGGTAGTAGCGGCAGTTGCTCCAACTAATGCAGAACAGGCGATTCTCCCACTTGTCATTTTTTTGTGACCGGTGCTCCCTACTATGTAGAGACAAAGTATATCCATTGATAGATTCACAAGCAAGAGTACATCGGCATAAATAATCATCGCTTCACCTCGCTGGTCTAATTATACTCGGCCGTACATTGTTTTTTTGTCATTTGGAGGCGGACAGATTTATTTCCCATTTCACGCACGAGACGTACGATTTATGTTAGTGCAAAAATAATCAAAAAAATTATGAAAAAATTTGTATAAAAGGGTTGACAAGTGCAAAGTAAAGTGATATAATACAAAGGCTGTCAAGCGACAGGTATCTGGGTGTGGCGCAGTTGGGAGCGCGCTACCTTGGGGTGGTAGAGGCCGCAAGTTCAAGTCTTGTCACTCAGACCAGGAAAACGGGAGATAAAAACTTCCGTTTTCTTTTTTTATCTCGTTTTTTCTCTGTTTTTCGCCATTGTAACGAGATTTGGCCTCTACACTTTTTATTTTCAAAATCGAGGCGAAAACGGGTTTTGTGCATAGTTTGTGCATAGTTTCTTTTGGAGTGCTGTATCAGCCGATTGAAATGAAAAATTTTAGGAGGCTTTTATGGCAAACATCACGAAACGAGCAAACGGTACATACCTTATCCGCGTATCCTGCGGTCTTGACGAAAACGGAAAACCGATTCAGCGGTC
>SVSK01000075.1 GCA_015064345.1 Oscillospiraceae bacterium
ACCTCCTCTTCGAGTACAACTATGTATTCAACGTACTCCAGGCTGTTGAAGACTGCGGTGCTCTCTCCGGTGACGGCGGCAAGGAAAACGCAAATGTCATCTTCAGATACAACTACGTTCACAACGTAGGTCCTACAGCAATCCTCGAAACAATCAGAGAAAAGAACCCCGACTTCTCTAACGTTGGCTCCGTTGGCTTCTACTATGACGGAAGCTCCTCCTACTATGAGACCTACGCTAACGTAATCGCGAGAATCGACGGTCACGGTTACCTCTCCAACGCAGGACGTCAGAACAGCTTCCACGGCAACCTTATCATAGACTGCTCAAAGGACTATGTTTGGGCAAGTGAATACGGCTACGGTAACGACGAGTTCGATGATGACGGCAGATATATTCCCGCAAAGACAAGCCTTCCTTCCTTCGTATATCTCGATGAATTCAAGGCTGTTAACCCCGAGCCCGCTCAGCTTATCCTTGAAGTTGACGAAAACACCGACCCTGAAAACAAGCTGGTTAAGCAGACTCCCGCTTACATCACAGTTCTGAACAACTGGTGTCACTACAACAGAGGTGTTCGTGACAACACCAGACACCTGGGCGAACCTTACCACATCGAAGAGCAGGTATGGAGATATGCCGAAGAAGGCGCTATCGATGCACAGCAGGGCGCTCTTTACAGCACAAACGATCACGTTTCCACCTACAACAGCAAGCGTAACGACTGCGACATCAAGACTCTCATCACAGAAACAGCTGCAGGCGTAATCGAGATCACATGGGAACAGTTCGAGGAGATCGGTATTGATCCCGCTGCATGGAATCATGACGTTGAGCTTCCCGAAAAGGTAGTATTCTTCCCGAAGGGCTAATTAAATACAAAATAAAGGGACTCACTTCGGTGGGTCTCTTTTGTTGTTTGACAAATCGAAAAACGCGATTTTGTGCACCATTTTACATATAAAAAGTCCCATTTTCCATTGTTGCGGGGTAAAATGTTTGATACAATATTTTCAGAACAATTTCCAAAAGGAGATACTCAGATGAAAAGAATTATCGCTCTCATCCTTACACTCACAATGTGTATCGGCATGATCGTTTCTGCTTCTGCCGCAACACCCTTTGAAAAACGCATAGGCCTCGTTCGCCTTATCAAGATGATGTTTGCACGCGACGGCAATGCGCCTGAAATCGGCAAACTTGACGGCGAAAAGCTGGTCGTTTACGTTGCGAAAAACGGCAAAAATGATGCTGACGGCACGGAAAAGAACCCCTTTGCAACGATTCAGGCTGCCCGTGATGCTATCCGCACCATTGACAAGTCTGAATATGACGGCATCACTGTTATTGTTAAGGCAGGCACTTACTCACTGACAGACACTATCCTTTTCACTGAAGAGGACAGCGGTACAGCCTCCTGTCCTATCACTTACCTGGGTGAGGAGGGCGTGATCCTTGTTGGCGGCGCGGCTCTCTCGTCAAGTGACTTTACTCCCGCAACGGGGGATATAGTTCAGTATTTCCCCGAGGCGGACAAGATCGTGCAGATCGACCTCACAAAGCTTGGCTATACCATCGAGGATATTGCAGAGTATCTGAAGAGCAACTATCTCTACTCAAGCCATCCTTTCCTTGTTTCAAACGGTGAAAGACAGACTATTTGTCAGTACCCGAACAACACCTGGATGGTAATTGACGAAGGCTACTGGCTTGACGCAAACGGAAATGAGACCGTACTCGAGAAGTGGAATTCAGATGTGGAGCATCGCGCTGCAGCAACACTTGTTGATTACGGCTACGAGTATTTCGAGGACATCACATCCTGGACTTCCCCCATTCCCAAGCATTACCGCGGTCACTTCAAGTTCCTGTGGGCTGACACCAACGGAGTTGTGGATTCATTCAGCTCTGACAGTTCAACTTTCATTACAAGCAGCGTTGGATACGATCCCATCGCAGGCGGTCTTGTTTACTTCTACAACATTCCCGAAGTGCTTGATATCCCCGGAGAATACTACATCGGCGAAGATGCTGTTCTCTACTATTACCCCACGGAAGTTTTTAGTTCTGCTGAAATCACACTCCCCGTAGTAGACGATATCGTAAAGCTCGATGACGCAGATTACATCACATTCGAGAATCTTGACATCACCACATGTGTTGGCAACGCATTCAAGCTGGACAGCGCAGATCACGTCAGCATTCTTGACTGTGAGATCCACGCAATCGGCGACTGTGCTGTTAGCGGAAACGGTCTTTATATGACTATAAGCGGCAACTACATCTACGACGTAGGGGATGACGCAATCAGCATCACAAGTGGTGACAAATACGTTGCCTCCGACTACAGCAACGAAACTCTCATTTATAACAACTACATCCGCGACTGGGACAGAACAACAAGCGTAGCGTATGCAATCGATGTGACAGGTATCGGTATCACAGTATCCCACAACACTTGCCATGATTCCGGCTCCAAGGGTATTCATGTTGGCCAGGGTATCAACGTAACTATAGAATATAACCATGTGTATGATATTCTCCGTGAGGTTGAAGACTGCGGCGCGATATCAGGTGACGGCCTCAAGGAAAACGCCAATATTGTAGTAAGATACAACTACATACATGATGTTGGATCCCCCGAGCTTATGGAACTCTCCAAAACAAAGAATCCCGACATTCTCGTAATGGGTGCTCCCGGTATCTATTATGATAACATGGCTTCCTACTACACCACATATGGCAACGTAATCGCAAATATTGACGGTGACGGCTACGTTTCAAACGGCGGACGCCACAATGTGTTTACAGGAAATCTCATTGTAAACTGCTCCGGCAACTATGTAGCACTCAATCACTTCGGCTTTGACAGTAGTCTTGATGAAAGCGGCAGATATATCCCGAATGTCTACCCAAGACACACTTTCTACTATTCCGACGCGTTCAAGGCAGAGAACCCCGAGGTAGCAGAGCTTATCATAGAGGTTAACGCTGACACCGATCCCGATGATCCCATGGTATTTGGCACACCTGCTTTCGTTGAATCCCGCAACAACTGGGTACATTACAACACAGCCTACCGCGCATTCACCAACTGGGGTGTTGCTCCTTATAAGATAGACGAATACGTTTGGAAGTTCGCTGACGAGGGTGCAATTGACGCATATCCCGGCACACACACAACGTCTCCCAATATGTCGAACTATGGTGGAAGACGTGCAGGATACGATCTTGAACAGCTCATCAAGGAAACAGCCGCAGGCGTTATCGAGATTACTTGGGAACAGTTCGAGAAAATCGGCGTTGTACTTGAGGACTGGAATCACAGCGTTGAGATCCCCGAAAAAACAACCGTGTTTGAAAAGAATCACGAAAACAAATAATTTTCAACTGAAGAAGGCTCTGCGGAGTCTTCTTCTTGTTTGTTCGCAGAACCTATTGCAACATCACAAAAAAGCTGATATAATAAATTATCTCATTTTTTCATATAAGGAGAAAACATATGAAGAGAATTATCGCGCTGACACTTGTGCTTTGTATGTCACTCGGTATGGTGGTTTCCGTTTCCGCAGCAAGTACATTCCGCGAAAAGATTAACCTTGCTCGTATAATAAAAATGATGTTCGGCACAGACGATGATGCCCCCGAATTTGGCGAGCTGAAGGGCGGCAAGCTCATCATTTACGTTGCTGGAAACGGGAAAAAAGACGCAAAGGGCACAGAAAAGGCTCCGTTTGCCACTATTTCAGCCGCACGCGATGCCATCCGCACAATTGACAAAACTCAGTACAAAGGTATTGACGTTGTTGTAAAATCCGGTACTTATACTATCGCCGAGCCGATCGTATTCACCGCAGAAGACAGCGGTACTGCCTCTTGCCCTATCAGCTACATCGGCGAGGACGGTGCTACAATCGTCGGCGGTATTGCGCTTACAGCAAAGGATTTTTCTCCCGCTACAGGCAACGCAGTGCAGTATTTCCCCAAAGATGTTAAAGATAAAATCGTACAGGTAGACCTTACCAAATACGGATTTACTGTAGAACAGGTAAACTCATGGACAACAGAGCGCAACTACAGAAAATACATCTCGTTCCTCTCGGTTAACGGCCAGCGTCAGACAATAGCACGCTTCCCCAACGACACTTGGGCGAACGTTGACGGCGGCACAGGCTACGGCTACGACGACGAAGTAATGCCTCTTGTCGACCTTAACTCCCCCACATACTACTACATTATCGAATACGGTGACGAATATTTTGACCGCGTATCCTCTTGGACCTCCGAAAACCAGAAGTTCGTCCGCGCACGCTGGAGATTCCTCTGGTTCCCCGATGACAGCTACATCATGGATATCAGCAAAGAAGATGACACCATGAAGGTAAGATACTCCTGGGGTGCTGAGGTCAGAGAAGGTGCGATCTTCTATTGGTACAACGTTCCCGAAGAGCTCGATATGCCCGGTGAATACTACATTGACGAGGACGCTGTTCTTTACTACTATCCGAAAGAGATCTTTGACACCGCGTCAGTTTCTCTCCCTCTCTCACAAAACATTTTCACCTTTGACGACGCAGATCATATCACCCTTAAGAACCTGAACATGACCTCGTCCCTTAACGACGGTATTTATGCCAAGAATGTAGACAACTTCTCTGTTATTGACTGCGAGATCTCCTCTACTGCGGTAAACGGCATCAAAATGCAAGGGGTAAACCGTAGTATCACCATTCAGGGTAACCACATTTACGATATCGGAGACAACGCGATTAAGGCTGATTTCGGCGAGTTCGAAACAATGACAAGCGGAAACACCAGAATCTACAACAACTATATTCACGACTGGGGTATTAACGGAAGCTACTGCGACGGTTACGCAATAACGGTAAGCGGCCTTGATATCCTGGTAGACCACAACGTATGTCACACAGGCGAGTTCAAGGGAATCCACATCGGAACAGGTGTAAACGTAACTGTCGAATACAACGAAGTGTACGACGTGTGCAGACTGTCGGAGGACGTTGGTGCGTTCTCGGGAGACGGCGGAAAGAATAACGGAAACATTGTTTTCAGATACAACTACGCTCACGACATTGGTCCCCTTGGACTTCCTACAGATGAAGATGCAGGAAAGACCGCATATCCTTACTCAGGTGCCGTTGCATTCTACTATGACGGTGCATCAAGCTATTACAACACATACGGAAACGTAGTAGCCCACGTGGATGGAGACGGTATCCTCTCAAATGCAGGTCGTCACAACTATATAACAGGCAACCTGCTTATAGACTGCACAAGCACCTACGTTAATGCAAGCGAATACGGCTACGGTAGCAGATTTGACGAAAACGGAAAATATATAGAGAGGCGCACTTCCCTTTCCGACTTCGTCTATTCCGATGAATATAAGGCGATAAATCCCGAGCCTTCTCAGCTTATTCTCGAAGTTGACGAGAACACAGACCCGAGCGAAAAGCTGGTTATCTGGACTCCCGCATTCATCAAGGTTCAGAATAACTGGATACATTACAACAGGGCCAACCGAGACTATGACAACTGGGGTACCGTTCCTTACAATATTGAAAAATACGTATGGATATACTCAAACGAGGGGGAAATCGACTCTACACCCAACAGTATTCACGGCACGAATGAGAATGTTTCAGAATACACCAGCAAGCGTCAGGAAGTTGACCTGAAAGAGCTCATCACAGAGACCGCTGCAGGAGTAATTGAAATCACTTGGGAGCAGTTCTGCGATATCGGCATCGTGGCAGATGACTGGAATCACGACATTGAAATTCCCGAAAAGGTCGTTCACTACGGCAAGTGGTAATTTAACAAAAATCGAAAGGAGATCGTAAGGTCTCCTTTTTTGTTGATAATTTATATTTCCGCGGTCGTTTTTTTGGCAGAATGACATAGCAAATATCCTTGCGTATCAACAGAAAATATGGTATAATTAAACCAAATTCATTTAAGGAGAACCTCAATGAAAAGAATTATCGCGCTTATCCTTGTTCTTTGCATGACAGCC
>SVSK01000014.1 GCA_015064345.1 Oscillospiraceae bacterium
TAAGACCGTAAATGTCGTATGCCTTGATGCCCAGCTTCTGTTCGATATCGCGGCGCATCTCTTCTGTCCAGGCTTCCGCACCGAAGATACCTGCCTTCAGCTTGATCTGATCTCTGATTCCCTTTTCGTAAATGGATTCAGCAAGATAAGCCGCGTAGGAAGGTGTGCAGCAGAGGATAGTCGCCTCAAGGTCAGTCATAAACTGAAGCTGACGCTCTGTATTACCGGAGGACATGGGGAGTGTGAGGCAGCCAACCTTATGTGAGCCGCCGTTGAGTCCGGGACCGCCTGTGAACAGACCGTAACCGTAGCACACCTGCACAACGTCATCCTTTGTTCCGCCTACCGCCATGATCGCACGGGCACAGCAGTCTTCCCAAAGCTCGATATCTTCCTGTGTGTAGAACGCAACAACACGCTTACCGGTCGTGCCGCTGGTGGACTGGATTCTCACGCAGTCGGACAGGGGCGCTGACATAAGTCCGTAAGGATATGCCTCGCGGAGGTCATCTTTTGTAAGGAAAGGCAGCTTCCAAAGGTCGTCAACAGACTTAATATCCCCTACAAGGACGCCGCGGTCGATCATTTTCTTTCTATAGTATGCATTGTTGTCCCATACATGCTGCAGGGTCTTGAGCAAGCGTTCGTTTTGCCATGCTCTGATCTGCTCAGGTGAGGCGGTTTCTATTTCCTTTTGATAATAGTTTGCCATAAGATATGTTTCCTTTCGGTTTGGCTTCCGGATTGAGAATGTAAGATTTTTGCACTAATATTTTATCACGTTAAAACGTATATGTCAAGGTATATATACAACAATCTCGACTTTTTCGCTGTTTTTATGCATAAAACGCGCATATTTTGTCTCTGCAGAACATCCGCGAAATACACAAGAATAATATTTAGTGATCCGAAATTATTGACATAAGAAAAATTATGTGATATAATGATGTATTCAAAACATTTGTTTGTTTTTCGGGAAAGGAGGGCGGATATGGCAGAGAAAAAGCCTGAGGCGATCATCGCAGAGCTTGGAATGAAGATAGCTCGCTTGTCGGGAAAGATCTTCGGCGCAACCGAGGAAGAAGCGGCAAAGCTGAAAGAAGAGATCGCACAGTTGTCGGCAGAAATGCGCAGAGAGGCACAGGAAGCGGCAAGAGCAGCAGTCAGCCAAGTGAAAAAGCACGCAGACACGGACGGCTTCTGGGATCTTGGTGAGCCGAAGCCGAGGATGTACAAGAAGCCCGACTTTGACGGCCACACCATCGACACCACGGTTGTCCACAGTGAGAACGAATATGACGGCACAAAAGCTGCGTCTGCCGAAAAAATACCCCCTCGGTCAGCATATGTGGGAAGAAACACCGAGAGACGCACAACGACCGCTTCTTACCGAAGAAATATGCCGCAAGTGGGAAATTATGCCCGATTCAGCGGCAATAGTAGCAAAATCGAGAGCAAAACCGTATGTGAATACTCCCCCGGCGGCACTCTTATCAACCATATAGCAGTACGCACATGGGAAAGCGGGAGCGAGTTTTACGGACGGTTTACCAAGGACGCGCTGACCAGTCACAAGTCAGTTTGCCGCACCGATCCCGACTCGGATATGCCCCCCGTACCCTTTACATCATATGTACCCCAGTACGCTCACATGAGCAGCAAGCAAATGGAGTATTACCGCTGGGTGAGAGAAAACATCCGCCGAGGACGCTTCCCCGACTGTGACCTTGGGTACATTCAGCTTTACATTTACGAGATATTCAACCTGCCTGACGTTATCTCCCCCGAAAACGGCGCGAAGATAATCGGCAATATCTGGCTATCATACAGAGGCAGGCATCCCCGCCTTGACGGATACCTATGCGAGTGGTTTGCGGACTACTGCATGATAAACAAGTGTTCTCCGCCTCAGGAGCTTCAATCCATTTTCCATGAGATCACGCCAAAGGCACAGTTCAAAGAGTTTTATCTTGACCCCATAGTTACCCGTGCACTGAACAGCGGAGACAGCGATTCCGTAGTCTCCCTCGGCAAGACGGTCATTGAGGTGTCCTCCGATTACGACTACACCTCATCCCGATACTACAGCGATAACCGCGAAATTTTCGAGCACCATATACCCACCGCGGTTGGTCGCGCCATATGTGCCGCCATCAGTGCTAAAGAATCGCCTTTCTCCCTGGAGCGAGTTTATAAGATGACCCGAGACAGCTTCTGCGGTGCAATAATATCGTCAGCAGTAAAAAAGCGAGTGGATATTGAGTTTTCCTCGTTCACCCGCCGCGCAGACGTAAGAGAAGCCCTCACCCTCATTGCAAAGTACAGCGAAAACAAGGTGCGCGTAATGCTGGGTATTAAGTCGAAGCTGCGTGTTGAGGGTCTCTCCAAGGTTGCCGAGGGTGCAATTGACGAGTATTTCCGTCCCCATCTGCCCACCGTCACAACGGTTGACAAGGAAGACAGATACATGCCTGCGGATTACCTGAAGCTTTACGAATCCGAGGACAGCGGCTTTGATTTCTCGAAGGCTGAGGAAATAGAGCGTCAGTCCTGGGTGAATACCGAGCGTCTCACAGGCGAAGAATACGTAGAAAAGGAAGCGGAATACTCCCCCGATGTTGAAGTTGTGCTGGACGGCGAGATCACGGACACCGACGCTTTTGATACACCGGAGGAAATCATCTCCGAACCGGCTGACGCGGTAAGTGTCACAGACAAAGCAGATGACAGCGTAATAAAAGACGGGCTGGCTGCCGCAATAGGTGGTCACTTCCGTGAATACTGTCGCGAGAACTCCCTGTACGAAGGAGAGGCGGCAGACAGAATAAACACGCTGTTTATAGATATTATTGGAGATATCGTCCTTGAGGACACAGGGGCAGGATATCAGATCATTGAAGACTATCGAGAGGAGATCGAAGATTGGTTACAAATGCAGTAAATAAAGTACCGAGAAGAATACTCGGCACACTTCTTTCCTCACTTTCGGGCGGTGTTGTGCCCAGAGTCGGTGCGCCTTACATCGCAATCGGCAGAAATGACGAGATAGAAGCGCTGACAAATTCCCTTGACCGTGTTGCAGACGGTGAGGGCTCCACCAAATTCATAATAGGCCGCTACGGCTCGGGTAAAAGCTTTCTTATACAGCTCTCCCGCGGATATGCCCTTGACCGTGGCTTTGTCACCGCGGACTGCGACCTCTCACCTGAGCGCAAGCTGACGGGCTCGGGCATGTACGGACTTGCCACATTCCGCGAGCTTATGAAGAATATCGCAGTCAAGTCCTCCCCCGACGGCGGTGCTCTTCCCGTAATTCTCGGCAAGTGGTTCACGGGCATCGGCGCAGTTCTTACCGAAGAAGGCTACAGCCGTGACAGCTCGGAGTACGATTCAGAGTTCGGCCGTCGCATTATGAAAAGTCTTCGTGAGCTTGAAGGAGACGTTGGCGGCTTTGACTTTGCCTCCGTGCTTCGTGAATATTACATCGCTTGGAGAAACGACGACGACTTAAAGCAGTCTGCCTGTCTCAAGTGGTTCCGCGGTGAATACAACACCCGCACAGAAGCAAGAGGAGCAACGGGAATCCGTTCAATATCCATCATCAACGACGACAACTGGTACGACTACCTCAAGCTGTTCACTGCGTTCGTGCGCCTTGTCGGATACAGCGGACTTTGCGTGTACATTGACGAGTGCGTGAACCTTTACAAGATACCCAACCGCATTTCCCGCGAGAACAACTACGAGAAGATACTCGCCATGTTCAACGATACAATGCAGGGACGCGCTCCCGGGCTTATGATCGTTTTCGGCGGCACACCACAGTTCCTCGAGGACAGCAGACGCGGTCTTTTCAGCTATGAGGCACTTCGAAGCCGACTTGCTGACTGCCGTTTCGGTGGTGGGGAGCTTCGTTCCCTGATGCAGCCCGTGCTCCGACTGAAGCGACTCTCCGACAGCGAGCTTCTCGCCCTTGTCATCCGTTTGGCTTCACTTCATGGGGAATATCACAAGTGGGACGTACGCATAACGGAAGAAAATATGCGTGATTTCCTCTCCGTTTCTCTCTCACGTGAGGGAGCGGACTCAATGATAACACCGCGAGAGATCATCCGCGATTTTGTCACAGTCCTCGACTTGCTTCTCACAAACCCCGACAAGTCGTTTGCGGAAATTGTGGGCACGGTTGAGCGCAGCACAGTATCATCCTCTGTAGATGAAGCTTTAGAGGAAGAAAAAAAGTCCACCGTACAAAAGCCGAAGATAACGCTGGACGATATACAGTTTTGATGATGTTTCGTTGTCCGTCGAATAAAGTTAAGTTGACTACATCATCACAATCTGTGCTTTAGTCTCCTCATCCGTCAGACTTCGTCTGCCACCTTCTCCAACGCATTTATTCTAAATGCTGGAGAAGGCTTTGTAAGATCCCACCGAACCCGCTGACGAAAAAACGAATTTCCCGTAGGGACTGGTTACGCAACTATGTTGCGTTGCTCGACAGTCCGTCGTGAAAGATGGGATTTCGTTCCGTTCGACTCGTTCCATATTCAAAACACAACATTAAGGTGCTATTATGTCTGTTTTTGATTCATACTCACCGTTCATAAGAGAATACATCTACAGTCACGGATGGGAAGCGCTCAGCCCCGTGCAGGTTGCCGCCGCCGAGATCATCTTCGGTTCAGACTCCAACCTCCTGCTCCCCTCCCAGACTGCCTCGGGCAAAACGGAAGCCGCGTTCTTCCCTATTCTGTCGGAATTTTACGAGGATATGCCCGAGTCCTTTGGCGCGCTCTATATTGCTCCGCTCAAGTCTCTTATCAATGACCAGTTCGGCCGCATATCCGAGCTGTGCGACGAAACAGGCATTCCCGTTTACCATTGGCACGGAGACGTGGCGCAATCACACAAATCAAAAGCGCTGAACACTCCCCGAGGTATTCTTCAGATAACCCCCGAATCACTTGAAGCCATGCTCATTAACCGATCCTCCGACCTTATCCGCCTGTTCGGGGATCTGCGGTACATCGTCATCGACGAGATCCACACTCTCACCGGAAGCGACAGAGGAAATCAGATAATCTGTCAGCTTGCAAGACTCAGACAGAAGACGGGAGTATCTCCACGCCGCATCGGTCTCTCTGCAACTATAGGCGACATGGAAACAGCGGCAGAATGGCTCGGTTCAGGTAGCGGTCGCGATACAGCAGTTGCCGCGATTCCTCCGTCAAAGGTTCACTGGAAGCTGGGCATGGAGCATTTTTACATCGTCGACAAGGACGTAGCCACCGCAGTTACTCCCGAAGGCAACCGTCGCGAGGAAACTATGCATCTGGACCCAGGCTACGAATATATTTACGAATCAACTATCGGCAAGAAAGCAATCGTTTTCTCCAACTCCCGCGAGGAGACAGAGTACATCTGCGCCACACTTCGCGAGATAGCCGACTACAGAGGTGAAGCAGACCGATTCCTCATCCACCACGGATTCCTCTCCGCCGCCATACGAGAAGAGGCAGAGATGAAAATGAAGGATGACGACATCAGCGCTGTTGCATGTGCCACGGTTACAATGGAGCTGGGCATCGACATCGGCAAGCTCGAGCGCATCATTCAGCAGGGCTCGCCCAATTCCGTTTCATCATTTCTGCAGAGACTTGGACGAAGCGGCAGACGGGGAGATCCACCGGAGATGATGATGGTGTTCCGCGAGGAAAATCCCCTCCCCAACACTCCCCTGCCCGACCTTATGCCGTGGGAGCTGCTCAAGGCTATTGCAATCGTTCAGCTCTACATTGAAGAGCGATTCATCGAGCCGCCGCTTATGCGAAAATGCCCGTTCTCCCTCCTGTTCCAGCAGACTTTGTCCACAGTTGCCTCAAGCGGTGCGCTGACTGCCAAGGCTCTTGCGGAGAAGATTCTCTCCCTGCCCCCATTCAGATATATCGAGGAAGAGGACTACAAGACCCTGCTTCTCTCCATGATAAACAACGACTGGCTTGAGATGACCGACGAGCGCGAGCTTATCGTAGGTCTCCGCGGTGAGAAGCTGGTCAACTCGTTCAAGTTCTACGCTGTGTTCAAGGACAGCGAGGACTTCACCGTGCGCTGTGAGTCCGACGAGATCGGCGTTATCACCACTCCGCCTCCTGTAGGTGACAGATTCGCCCTGGCAGGTCGCGTTTGGGAGGTTGAAGAGCTTGACATACCGCGGCATCTCATCTACGTTAAGCCGGTAGCAGGCAAAATGGAAATCAGCTGGCCCGGTGACTATGGTGAAGTCCACACAAGAATACTTGAGCGAATGAGACAAGTGCTCCGCGAGGATACCGAATATCCATATCTCCGCGAGGGTGCGCTTGAACGACTCCGCGTTGCCCGTGCCGTTGCGAGAAACACGGGGTTGACAGAGAGCTGTATTCTACCTCTCGGCGGATACACATGGGCGCTGTTCCCTTGGCTCGGCACTCGCAGTTTCCGCACTCTACGCCGATATCTTGTGCGTAACGCAGGCAGATTTAAGCTCACAGGCATGGAGTTCGAGGGTTGCTATTACATGAAATTCAAGCTTGAAGGCGGTAGAGGGGATGCCATGATGCGGATGATAGGTGAAAAGATCCGCCGTGAAGGCATTGATCTCGACTCCCTTATCTCCCCCGGCGAATCTCCGGTTTTCGAGAAATATGACGAATTCATCCCCTCGGAGCTTCTTCGTAAGGCATACAGAGCAGACAAGCTGCGGGCAGACGAGATAATAGGGAGAGTGGATAAGAGAGAATAAAGAAATATTAGCGAAACTCCAACCAAGGCGGCCAAAGTCTGTCATCCTGAGTGGAAATTTTGGAAGAACATAAAGAGAACGAAGTTCTCGCGGGTAGGGTTGGCAAAAAGCATGGTTTTTGATATCATAATATCCTACCCAATCGAAGGATCTCTATTAGATTCTTCGACAGGCTCAGAATGACAATGTGTGGCGGCTGACGGGTGTGCTTCACCCATACATTGCTTCAAGCAGATATTTTGTTGCAAAACGTACGCCCGCAAAGAAATACTGTTTTCCGCATACGGCAGACAACTCATTTTGAGTGAGATTGTATTCTTCAAATATCGGTTTCATGTCCTCGCCCAGAGAATCAAGCAATTTCTCCTCGTATTTCTCAAGGATATCCAAAATCCGTTCATCTTCGCCGCCATGCGCTAAATGAGTATCGGCAAGAGATGTTGCCCATATTTCTTCAAATATACTGTTCATATAACCTCCAAGAGTAATAAGTGTTATTTCGCATTATACCACAACAGTTTCAATAATTGCGATTTTAGTTCACATCTGGAATAAAAATTTTCGTACGTGTATATTATAGTTCATATATGAACTAAAGTCAATCTTTTTTAGTTCATTTTTATAGTTTTTTCAAACAACATAATTTCAAACATTAATGGAGCCCGTTTTTATGAAAGATTTGCCAAGGATAAAAGAATTGAGAAAACTCTCAAGCAAAAGCCAAGAAGAGATCGCCGAGATCATAGGCACAAGTCAGTCCTATTACGCGCAATACGAAAACGGCAAGCGTGATCTGCCATTCTCCCGTGCGATCGCACTCGCCGAGTATTACAACGTATCTCTCGACTACATCGCAGGACTGACCGATACACCAAGAAAGATAAAATAAATCCAAGGAGGCAAAGATGCCTGAAAAGATAATCGTTCGCGGTGCGCGGATGAACAACCTGAAAAATATTGACGTTGAAGTACCCAGAGACAAGCTTGTGGTATTCACAGGGCTCTCGGGTTCGGGTAAGTCATCTCTCGCATTCGATACTATATACGCCGAGGGGCACAGACGGTTCGTTGAGTCGCTCTCATCATACGCGAGAATGTTCATCGGACAGCTCGACAAGCCCGACGTTGACTCCATCGAGGGTCTCTCCCCCGCAATTTCCATAGACCAGAAGACTACCTCAAAGAATCCACGATCAACGGTTGGCACGGTCACGGAGATATACGACTACCTCCGTCTTCTTTACGCGCGCCTTGGTGTGCCTCACTGCCCTGTTTGCGGACGTGAAATACGCCAGACCACCACGGACGTGATAATCGACAAGATCATGTCTCTGCCCGAGGGTGAGAGGTTTATGATCCTTTCCCCCGTTGTTCGCGGCAAAAAGGGACGTCAGGAGAAGATCCTCACCGACGCCAAGAAAAACGGCTACGTTCGAGCAAGAATTGACGGAATAATTTACGATCTTTCCGAGGATATCGAGCTTGACAAGAACCTCCGTCACACCGTTGAGCTGGTAATCGACCGACTGGTGATGAAGCCCGATCTCCGCGGACGTCTCTCCGACTCTGTGGAATGTGCGCTCCGTGAATCCGGCGGTGCTGTGACTATGGTGACCGTTCCCCGTGAGGGCGAGGCAAAGGAAGAGGAATTTTCAACCAACTATGCCTGCCCCGAGCACGGAATCAGCTTTGGTGAACTTGAACCGAGAATGTTCTCTTTCAATAATCCCTTTGGCGCCTGCCCGACATGTACAGGTCTGGGTGTGCTCCGCTCCGTTGACCCGAGAAAGATCATCCCTGACAAATCCCTTTCTCTTTCCGAGGGTGCTGTGGCGGTAAACGGTTTCAAATCTCTCACCGACGACAGCTGGAACGGCCCGCTTATTCAGTCCGCCATCGAAAGATACGGTGCGGATCTGCAAATGCCCATCTGTGACTACCCCAAAGCGGCGTTTGATGTGCTGATGTACGGCTCTCCCGAGCTATTCACGGTAACACGCCACTTCGGCACTCGCTCACAGACGCAAACCGTCACCTTCGACGGACTGCTGAAGATAATCGAAAACCGCGCACAGCCCGGCTCATGGGACCACGAATATTACGAGCAGTTCCTCACAGACCGCGAGTGTCCCGACTGCCACGGCGCAAAGCTGAACAAGGATGCGCTGGCGGTAACGGTTGGCGGGAAGAATATACACCAGTTCTGCTCAATGTCGGTAGCGGAATCTCTTGAGTTCACAAATTCTCTCGAGTTTTCCGAAACTGAGATGCAAATTGCCCGCGAGATCATAAAAGAGCTGAAGAGCCGACTGGGATTCCTCGTATCTGTCGGGCTTGACTATCTGTCTCTTGCGAGAAAATCCTCAACTCTCTCGGGCGGTGAGGCACAGAGAATACGTCTTGCCACACAGATCGGCTCATCTCTCGCAGGAGTGCTGTATATCCTGGACGAGCCGTCCATTGGTCTGCACCAGCGTGACAACAGCAAGCTCATCGCAACGCTGAAGAATCTTCGCGACCTCGGCAACTCCGTAATCGTGGTGGAGCACGACGAAGAGACCATGCAGGAGGCGGACTACATCATTGACATAGGACCTCTCGCAGGCATCCACGGCGGTGAAGTCGTAGCCTCGGGAACACCAGACGAGGTAGCGGCAAACACCGACTCTATCACAGGCGACTTCCTCTCCGGCAGACGAAAAATTGAGGTTCCTAAAGTTCGCCGAGCAGGAAACGGAAACAAGCTGACCATCGTGGGGGCGAGAGAGAACAATCTGAAGAATATTAACGTGGATATCCCTCTCGGATGCCTTGTGGCTGTCACAGGCGTGTCGGGATCGGGTAAGTCATCACTTATTAACTCGATTCTCTACCGTTCTCTTGCGGCAAAGCTCAATCGCGCCATCACATTCCCCGGGGATCACGACAGAATCGACGGTGTAGAACATCTTGACAAGATCATCGCCATCGACCAGTCCCCCATCGGACGCACACCGCGCTCCAACCCTGCAACGTACACGGGGCTGTTCACCGACATCCGCAATCTGTTCGCCTCCACTCCCGGAGCAAAGATGCGCGGTTATCAGAGCGGTCGATTCTCCTTCAACGTAAAGGGCGGTCGCTGTGAGGCTTGTGAAGGGGATGGCGTAAAGAAGATCGAGATGCATTTCCTCCCTGATGTGTACGTCACCTGCGACGTGTGCCACGGAAAGCGTTACAACAGAGAGACGCTTGAGGTAAAATACAAGGACAAGAACATCTCCGACGTGCTTGAGATGACAGTTGACGAGGGCGTTGACTTCTTCTGCGACATTCCGAGAATTGCAAACCGACTGAAGCTGCTGCAGAAAGTGGGACTTGGATACATCAAGATCGGGCAGTCATCCACCACGCTCTCCGGCGGTGAGGCACAGCGAGTCAAGCTGGCTACGGAGCTGTCAAAACGCTCAACCGGACGCACCCTGTACGTGCTTGACGAGCCTACCACGGGGCTACACTCCGCGGACGTTGAAAAGCTTATCACCATTCTTCAGACTCTGGTTGAGGGAGGCAACTCCTGCGTGGTAATCGAGCACAATCTCGACGTGATAAAGTGCGCCGATCACATAATTGACATGGGTCCCGAGGGTGGACACGGCGGCGGCACAGTCATCGCAGAGGGTACACCCGAAGAGGTTGCCGAGGTAGAAGCATCCCACACGGGAAGATACCTCAGAGGAAAAATAAAAGGTAATAAATAAAAAAGAATAAAGAAAAAATACCGAGTGAGTAGTCATTCGGTATTTTCTTTTGGTTATGTTTCTCCAAGCATCACTTGATTTCTTCGCGCTCGTTTCCTCTGACTATTTCGATTTTTATATCGTTGATATATTTATCATTGCAGTAATGTTTAACATCTTTCAAAGTTTCAACAAATTTGATTCCGTAGTCACCGAATTTCCTTTCAATAACATCAAATCCCAAGATCTCAATATGCATAGAGTCTCCCATCATATCAGTTATACAATCCCAAAAGGCATCCAAATTGCAACCGTAATAATCGGGAAAGTCAAGTGCTTTCTTGATTATTAGATGCATTTCAATATAATGCTGAACATCGGTAAAATCTATCGTGTATTTGTCTTTGTATTTGTACATGTTAGCTCCTTAACGTCACTTGATCTCCGTGCGCTCGTTTCCTCTGACGATTTCGATTTTTATATCGTTGATATATTTGTCATTGCAGTAATGTTTAACATCTTTCAAAGTTTCAACAAATTTGATTCCGTAGTCACCGAATTTCCTTTCAATAACATCAAATCCCAAGATCTCAATATGCATAGAGTCTCCCATCATATCAGTTATACAATCCCAAAAGGCATCCAAATTGCAACCGTAATAATCGGGAAAGTCAAGCGCTTCTTTGATTATGAGATGCATTTCTCTGTAGTATGTAATGTTCGTAAAATCTATCGTATATTTGTCTTTGTATTCGTACATAGCTTCTCCTTAGTGTGACTGCTCTACCATTCATTCTACTTTATTATACAATATTTTCTGCTTCTCCGTCAACTGCGGAGTATTCCTCTCAAAAACAATGAGCATCAAAGCCGCGTGCCCCGATGCTCATTTGTGATTATCACTTACCCCACGCTGAACAGTGAAGTGGTAGGTGTCGGTACTCCGTCCTTGCCGATGTAGACCGCCGCAGCCTGGTGTGGCTTTCCGTCAACGCAAACGAAAACGTTGCAAAGTGCGGCATTGCAGGTCTCACCAACGGACCAGTAAGTGATACTTGTGCTGCTCACTACGCCGACTCGGTAAACGACCGTCAATGCGTCCTCGGGCAGGATGTCCGTGTAAACATTATTCCGGCCTTGGTAGATACGGCTGAACTCCTCGCCGTTGACAGAACGCTGCAGCTCGTAATACACACCCTTGTGCTTGCTGTCGTACAGTCTCGACCATCTGATCTCACCGCTACCGCCAGCACGGATGCCGCCATAGGACAAGCCGTGAGGGGCGTAAGGGCTGCCGTCTCCTACAACCTGAAACACAGGTGAGGAATATTTGTAAATGCCAACGTAGCCCTCTGCACCTGCCCTGTACGCGCCAAAGTATATGTCAAACTGGACCTTGTCCCAGTAATTATAACTGCTGTTGAGGGTTTGAGTGAAGCTTCCGCTTGAGCCTGAGCCGATATCATGGTTTCCTATGTACCAAGTCTGTCTTTCTTCACTCCAAATATGTGCCACCGCACCGATAATGCTCACTGTATGACCGACGAGGCTATTGCAATCGTAAGTGATCTTGTATCGGTCGTAATGTCGGAAGCCTTCTATGCTCACGCTAGCCTTTGGGGTGGGATCACTTGCACCGCCCGCCCAGGTGAGAACTTTTGTCTCACCGTTGCCAAGCGTGAGGATCACAGACTTAACACCCTCATCATATGGGAAGCTCGCTTTTCTCGTCCTGAACGGAGAGCTTGAGATATCACGTTCTTCACCGTTGTAAGAGAGGTAGACCTCTACTCCTTCCTCGGGCAGCTTTATATACTTCTCAGGGCTCACTGTCACGTACAGCCTCTCCCCGTCAGTCTCGATCTCAATGTCGGCAAGATATTTTTCAACGTAATATCTGCCCGTGTTTGTATATAACAGCTTCATTTGTCCACCTCCTTAAGTGAGGAGAATGAACAAGTCACCGTCTGTCATAAAGTCGGGCAAAGTAGTGCCGTAGCCGATGTTTCGAACGACTGACATACCGCTGCCGTCAGACTTCGCACGCATATCTCCGTTCATTACACCGCCGCTTGTCTTCAGATACTCATCAGGTGAGAGTCCGCCAAGCTTTGCGGCATTTTGAGCGTTTTCCACCGTGGAAAGAGCATCCACTGTGCTTGTTACATACACTCGCTTGTCCGATATCATCTTGTCGCTTATGGCGGTTGCATTCGTGGGAATACTTACGGTAGCAAGGAGCAGCTCCTTTATATATTCCGAATCTTCAGGTGCTTCTGTGCCGTACTTTGCCACAAGACTGAACTCGCCGGCAAGTGTGTCAAGTCTCAATACGATACTGTATGCGCCGCTGCCCGCAAGAGTCATGGAAGTGTCGGCATTTCGCCATGCCATGTAGCCTCTGCACCAGGCAATACCGCCGCTTACCCATACAGCCATTCCTCCCGCGGGAGTTACCTTAAAGCTTTCCTCGCCCCACACACCGTCAGCGTAGAAGCAGGAGATCATCTTTGCAAAAAACGCAGAATCCACCGCCTTGTTGCCTCTCGGATATCCGTCTGTCGTTTCAACGATCTCGGTAGAATCAAACATCCCACCCTCGATCAGTGTTTTTATTTCAGCCATTGTTTCCTCCTGTTATTGTAGTTTTAATTGATTTTTCAGCTTGCCTATGTAGTCGCGCTCCTCGCCAAACAGAGGGAACACCGTTACACTGCCGTTTTCCCAGACCGTGTCAACACCGCTCACCCTGAGTTCAAATGAGAGTCCCGTTTCCGAGTCAGCCACATCGCAAATGTCGCCGAGAGCATAGTCTGCGCCGTACCTTGGAAGCGCGGTGACGTCACACTCTGCACTGACTGACAAGCTTTTTTTATACTTCGAGAGTACCGATCTTCCCCGCGCCGCAAGTGCTTCCTGATACAGCTCCGCAGTCAAATAAGCCGTAGGTGCGATATCCTTCGCGCTGTAGTACATCTCCCGTATCCTTATACCCTCGCTTTGGTCAACCGTGACAACAGTTCCGTCTTTACCCTCAACGTAAACAAAGTTCTTCATGCCGCCGGACTCCGTTTCAATATCAATGGAGCTGACGTTTTCAAAGGAGGAAGAAAAGATCGCAGGCTCAATTCCTGTTTCAAGGGAGCTCTCGACCGTTCTGTTCTTGCCGTTTACCACACGAAACACAGGCTTGCCACTCTCCGGGTCAAGCTTTACTGTAAACGACGCGCCAAAGGGTCTGAGGATGGAGTATAACCATTCCGCGAGGTCATCCCAATCGTACATAACAGTTGTGTCTCCGCCCACAGATTCTGATTCACCGATAATGAAATCAAAATCCCTCATGTTTCTCTCTACAACGTAGGCTACGATCTCATCGATGTTTCCGCAAAGAGTTTCGCTGCCGTAGATGACTCTGTCGGAGAGTAGCGACTCAAGCATCCTGCCGCCTATTTCGCAGTCTCCGTCCTCTCCCGTGATGATGTAGTCGATCCTGCCGCACTTTATCTCTCCCTCAGCCGCGGAAGTGGAAACGTAGACCGCCTCCAAGACCTCGGGCAGGTGTACCCTTGGAAAATGCAAGGTGAACGTACCCACTTCAAAATATCGCTCGCTCCACACAACGGAGGTGAAAAAATCCACAGGTCCGCTTATGTGAGAGAAGTTCTCATCCAGAAAATACAGTTCCATAGCTCACCTCACACACCGTAGTACAGGGGCGAATATTCAAGACAGGCATCAATATATTCTCCACCTGAGTCCGCCCTGATGCTGACTGTTGATTCGCCTCTCGGCAGGGTGAAAAATACGCTGTCACGGGTAAACTTGAAGCATCTCTCGCCGCCCAGGGTGATGTTCTTTCTGCCACGCCTTGTGTCAATGGCCAGCACATCCCCGTCAGATAGCGTCAAGAGGCATTTAACCTGCTTTTCTCCAAGGCTGACCGAAGGATTTGATACGCTTCCACCGTGTGCCACGATCGTTAGCACAAATCCGCAATCCGTATCTCCGCCATTGTCAACCTCCTTACGGTCAGTCTTGCCGTACAGTCCCGCGGTAACACCCAATTCGGGCGTAAAATTCATCGGAAATGTGAGAAGCGGCATCGCACGGCAGAAATCCGCTTTCTTTTTTGCACCGTCGCTGAAGAATACCGCAGGGGAAACGAAATTGAGAGTCATCACAACAGGTCCGCTCGGCACAGGTCTCTCGAAAAGAGGTATACCGCATGGGATAACGGATATTCTTCTGTGCACGCCGAACAGACTGACATCAAGCACTCCCTCATACTTGGGGTCGAGCATTGATACTATTCTGCGTTTTTCTTCTTCCCCGGTTGCCGAGTCGATCTCTGCAGTAATCGACAGCTCCCTCTCGCCAAAGCGTCTGACTGAGGGATACCCTCCATTAAGCGAGGCATACGGCGTGATCTTAACGTCAAATCCCGTAGAGTCAAAACCGCGGAGTCCCCCTGCAAGTAGCTTCACTGAGCTGTCCGGAGAAATCCGCAGTACCTTGCCGCATGCCTCGTAGGTAATAATATAATCCTCTGTCATTATCTGAACAACGCCTCGCTTTCTCGCTTTTTACGCTTTGCATCACGGTAGTAGGACACCGTCTTTACTCGCACACTTTCCTTTCGCTTCTCTGTCGGTTGCTCTGCTCCGTAATACTTATTCTTTTTGTTATCTATATTAGTCATACCCGCGCCGCCAATTCCTCTCTCATGCGTGAGTAAGCGTCGATCTCTGCACACAGAAATCCAATGAAGCTGATATATGCCGAAATATGCTTCTCCGCATTGTCTCCTTCACCGCAAATAGCCGTACCCTCACCATCGCCGAACAAGCTGTCGAAAAACACTCGGATAACGTCACAAAGTGATGCGCTGCCGATAGTCCCACAGCGAAGCGCATGGCTCAATTCTGCTATCCCGCGGCTGACAGAAAGAAAACAGCTCTCGCACATTATGTTTAGTGGGTAGCATCTCCCCATATATTCCCATTTCTTATTCATTCCCAATTCCTCCTATGAAAATTATTCCTTGGGGACAAAAATTCCCGTGGACATAACAAATCTGCCGTCCCGTCCGTCACCTCGCGTGAGAAGCTTGCCGACAACAGTAAGCAAACCGCGCTCCTTGGAGAAGGATGATGGCAGAACCTCATACTCTCGGAGCACAGCAACAGGTGCACCCGGATAGTTTTTGTCCTCCCCGCACAAAACAGTCAGAATTTCCACTGCAGAATCCTCCCACAAAGGAAGCGCCTCGGATATTTCGCGCAGTCTCACAGCCGCAGCCGCCTCAGAAGCACGCCTGATCTCATAGCTGATTTCGCTTGAGAGCTCGGAAACGTCTGAGCGAGTCATATTCTCGTGGAAATAGCGGCGACTGAATATCTCGCCGACTGTTTTCTCGTCAAACAGGAAGAAACCATCTCCCACAATACTCCACACAGGGCTTTCCTTACTGCCTGTGTTTATGTAATAGAGGTATGCACTCTCTCCGTCTGAATGCTCGCAAATAAGGGAATATGCGGCTCTGTATTCAGCCATGCCGTTCTTCTCGCTTCTCACCTGCTTTATGCCGTGTGTAGGAACTATATATCCTCTTACACCGTCTGACCTGACATCACGGGCAGCAAAGTATTCTTCGATCTTTGAGAGACATCTTATCGCCGCGCCACGCTCTCCCGCAGTTTCACCGCATCTCACCGCCAGCTCAAAGCCGACAGATTGGCAAAACGTCTCGCGCTTCACCTCTCCCGTGAGGAATACTGCCCCACATCCGTCGCGCCACACCTCGGGCATGAACGGTGTCATATCAGCATCACGAAGAAGCGCGCAAATAATCTCGGGTATAGTTTTTTCTTCCATAGTCAATTCCATAGTCACCGCACCTTTCCTAAATCAGGGTAATACGAACGTGTCGCATCCCATCCCGTCCGTTATCGAAGTACTCTACTCGGGTCACTCTCGTCTCTCTGCCGTCAATTATGCAAATATCTCCTCTGGCGCATCTCGGGAGCGGCACTTCCTCGCCCATTTCGTTGGCGCATCTGCTCTTTCCGATAAAATAGTACAGTCGAGATTCACCGATTTTTCCTCCATCACTGTCCCAGCGCTCACTCTCTTCTATGGCAACAGAGGAAAGTGTGAACTCATCGTAGCCTGCCGAGTATTCTCTGTCCTCTCCGTCTCCCAAAAAGTGTCTGTAGCGTGCACTGCGGCTTAAAAACATACCAAAGCTCATCCTATCACCTCAGATCCATCTGGTGAGGAGTCCGCATTTCATGAGCTTTGAGACCGCCGCAGGACATACTGCCTGACCGCCGAGAGTAACTTCAAGAGGCTGTGCATAAGTAACCTTTGCGTCTCCCAGTGCTTCACTTTTCACAGCCGCACCGCCGTTTTTTATGTACTCAAGCTGAAGCTCACAAGCCTCGGCAAACTCTGACTGCTGCTCACGGCTCATCTCCTCCACAGTAATCGGATAGATGAGGGAAAGAAGAATATCTTCCCCTCGTCTGTCGTTCATAACGCTCATCTCATCCACCCAAAGGGCTTAGCCCATGTAACGGACTGCAAGCTCAGGATAAATGGTCTTGAATGCGTAAAGCACGTCCATAGACAGCATTTCTCTCTTGAACTTCATGTCGTAGCCTCTTACAACGCGAAGCGCAATGCCGTTGTATGTAGTAACGTAGGACTCAACGCCTGCAGGAGCCTGAAGAGGTCTTGTGATGAACGCAAATGCATCGGGATGGAACACAAGGTTAGCCGCGTGACTGCCAATAGCTGTTACTTCAGCAGATGCAGACGCAGTAACCTTCGGGTAAACGGATACTGTAACCTTTGTGCCGGATACTGTGCCGTCAGCTGTTGCAACGTAGTTCTTGCCACCGATCACAAGAACGTCACCCTTAATGATCTTGCCGTTACCTGTGAAGTTCATTGTAATGCTGCCTGCATCATTTGCCGCAGAAGCAAGAGTAAGGGAGAGTGCGTTTGCTGTGGTCTGATGGTTGCAAACAGCCTGAGACATATAGTTCTCAATGCCGAACACCTTACCGATAGCACCTGTGCGAAGTGCAGAGCTTGAGCCGCACTTTTCCGCGTTAACGATTGCGGGAACCTGCTTAAGCTGTGATGTTGCAAGGGGATTCCATACAGCGCGTCTTGTGCCTGCGGGAACCTTGTTCATGTCCAGCGCATAAGAAGCAGAAGCAATGTCGTTAAGACCTGCGGGAGTTGTACCTGCTTCACCTGCAACTGTGGGAATATCCTTGTAGAGTGCGAGACCCTCTGCGTTGATCTTTTCCGCAAGAGCAACAGCCGCAGGCTCAATGAACATTCTTACAACGGAGTCAAAATCGCACGCAGCCTCAATTGCGCCAACCTGCATATCAACTGTTGCAAGATGGTCGAGGGTCACATCAATTGTGTCCTTCTGCATGTTCTCGGGAGCAACACCGGTAGATGCATCAAATTCTGTTGCGGTAAGCTTAACGGGGCAGCGTACAGAGACTGTGTCGCCCTGCTTTGCCGCGTTGCCTTCGATGTTCTCCTTATACACAAGATTCGGGAACACAAGATTGTCGATCAGTCTGGGCAGAGCCTCTCTTGCGATCTGCTTAACTGAAATATCAAATTTTGCCACTTTCTTTACCTATCCTTTCTTTTTTCCATGACGGAGCGGCCTACCGAGGCTCATTTCATACGCTAACACGTCCGTTTCCTCATGCCGCTCACTTTGTCAAATTCGTTTGATCTGCTTGTAATAGTCCGCGTCGCTCATGGTGTCGGGGTCAAGGCTCTCGCCTGTGTGGGAAAAGCCTGTTCTCATCCTGACGCCACCACCTGTAAGCGGCGCTTTTTCCTTTTGGCTAAAGAGATACGGGTCACTCTCACGAAGCGCACTTATCTGCTCCGCGATGCCGTGTACACCGTCCTCATCAACCGTTACCGCACCCATGTCGATTATCTTTGACACAAGGTCGCGGTTTCTCACATCCGCCCTGTCAAGCTCCCTCTCAAGGGCAGAGGTGCATCTGATACCTCGTATCTGTTCCTCATAAGCACGGCGCATCTCACCTGTGTCACCAAACTCCAGTCCAAGCTCGCCCGCTTTTATGAGAAACTCGTCATAAGACAGCTTACCGCCGCCGAAAACCTCGGAAATATCAGCCATTAATATCCCCTCCGATCCACTTACTGCGATATTCATCCACGGTAATAATGCCCGCCTCAAGCTCACTGAGATCACGTGCCCTCTGACTCTCGCTGTCATTCCAGTATGAGTCATCGAAGGTCACGTTCACAGCCGCATTCTTGTCAATGGGCAGTCCGCAGACCTCAGCCCCGCACCACAGGAGAGCTTCCACAACACCACGCAGGAACGATGCCACATTTTTCTGATGCTTTGACGCATTCTGTCGCATATCCTGTCTCTCTCCCATGTACTGCGTAGCGGTAAGTCTTACTCGGCCGCCAAGATCTCCGAATGTGTAGTGATGTGTGCCAAGGCCGCATCTGAATGACAGATAGTTCAGCTGGCACTGTACAGCCTCGGCGTTTTCAGCGGTACGAAGCTCGGGATTGTGCTCTGTTATCATGGGATGATCCGCAAGATCGGAGTCGCCAATGGTAACAAAGAGCTGCTGTGCCACGTCGTCCGGTGTGAAAACGTTGCCGTACTCGTCTCGGTTTACAAGAGTCTGATTGATGAATACCTTTTTGCCGCCAAGCTTGATATCTCGGCAGAAATTGTTGAACGCCAGATCCACACCCTTGAGGCAGTCTGTTGCATCGGCAAATACCGACACGCCAAGTCCCACCGTGGGGTCAATGTTGTTCTGGATGCTCGGCGTGAGGATCGAGAACAGCGGAACGCGAGACATGGTGTGTACCACCTCGGGACAGTTTCCAAGGGGTACGTCAGATCTCACCAGACGTCCGTCCACTCTTCTGTAGAACTCGTTTGAAATAACGTATCCGTCCTCCTCCAAACAGTGGATCTCAAGGTAGACGTATTCTTCCCCTCTGATCTTGCCTTCGGAGACAAACGCCGCTTCAACTATCTTGCCGTCTCTCACGCTGAGGGGGATGATGTGAGACGCATCCACAAACTCAAAAGCAAATGTTGCCTCAGAGGGGATGATCTCGCCGTCCTCACCGTATGCGCCTGAGATGCGAAGTATTGCCGCGCCCGTGCCCAGGGCAAATGCCTTCTCCACAAGTCGGTTTGCGTTGCTCATGAAGTCAGTTGTTGAGAGCACCTTGCCGACAAACTCCCCGCCCACCTCATCGCTGACAGAAATGGCTGTTCTGTCGTTGAGCAGGAGGGATGCCCAGTCCTCGGCAATCTTCTTCGCCATGTTCATTCGGTACAGCTCGCGGCGGATGAGTCTGCCACCTGCACCGTTTTCGGTAAACTCGTGGAATGAGCGATTGTAGCCCTTCCACCACGCTTCCCATTCGTCGATCTTTTTGTAGTACAGAACGTTTGCCGCACCCTCACCGAATCTCTCGGCTATGACCGACAGAATTTCTTCTCCTATCATATTTCCTCCCTAAAATCAATTGATCTTTCCCATGTACCGCTCAATGGAGTACTCCATGGCATCAAGTATGTCAATGTCGGAAGTGAAGTTGTCAAGTCGCTTGTCTCCCTCACTCTTTTCATCCCACACCGCGCATGAGAGTCCGTCACAAAGCAGTTCACAGTCCTTCAGCAGATGAAATTTCCCTGCAGACATGAGGGAAACCACGAAGGCAATTCGGTCACAGATAGGACGCTTGGCAGAGTCAACCACAGTTACCGCGCAGTTGTCGGGATCTCTCGCTAAACTTCGTCTGAGCCCGTTTATCAAATACTGGGCCTCGCTGTCGGCAAAGACGTATTTGATGTACACGCCCTGCCACCGCTTACGAATAGTCCCGAGAAAAGACGAAAGCTCGCCGTTGATGCGTCCCGAGTCGATCTCACCCTTGCCTCCCGCTACCGCACGCTCACCTATCACGGTAACACCGCGATAACTGCCCGCTTCTCCTCGAAGAAAAGCGGTTGCAACAAAGGTGGTTTTCGATCTGTTGCCGCCAAAATCCACTCCCACAGTCACAAAATCAATGTCTGACGCCGGGATATCATCAATGGTAAACAGTCGGGGATCATCCGCAAAGCTTCTGTAGATGAGTCCTTCTGCGGCGCACCGTTCACCGAGAATATCACGCCTGTACCAGACAGAATTTTTGTCGTACTGGGAGATGATCTCACGCATCCTCTCTTCACTCACCACAGGATTGTCGCGAATGGTAAAGTGAGCGTAATTGTAGTAACTACCCTCCCCCGTATCGGCAAACCTATCAATGTAGTCGCGGTAAATGAAGTGATTTGGGGACGAGGGGTTTAGATCCCAAAAGATCCTCCTGTCTCTCGCGGCAAGCTGACGGTTGAACGCCTCTTTAATGAAGCTGTCCGAGTGGAGATTGATCTCCGTGGCTATCCACATGCCGTATGAGTTGCCGCGGATTCGCTTGAATGAGTCTGAATTCTTCCCACCCGAGAAGATCACTATCCGCTCTCCCACGGGAGTCTGTACCTTCAGCGCATCATTCCCGCGATATTTCACCCATGCGCACCGTCCCTCGAAGATGTGCTCAAGCCCAAGGCCATTGCAGTCTCCGATGTTCAGCTTCGCGTTACCGAGAGTTGATCCGCTGGCAAGGTGAAACTTGTCGGGTGAGGCGTCAAGAAGCGCCGCAAACACGAACACGTTGTCGATAGTCTTGCCCGCGCGGACTGCACCCTCCGCTATGTTGACCGTGGAGTGGTACGCTCGCCTCATGTACTCTCTGTGACGGGTTCCGAAGATATATCCGCCACAAGATCGCATCGCAGTATCGCCACCCGCCACATTCCCACCCGTGGAATACTGCATATTTTTATCAGTCATCACCGAATATCTCCGCGCGGATGGAATCGATCTCGGAATCTACCGCCACAACACCACTGTCCTTTGGCTTTGCAGCCTGCATTTTGTTCCATATATCAAAGTAAAGCTTGATCGCCTGAATGTTGCCCTCTTTGGCACTGTCAAGCAATGAGCTCCAGATATACGGAGCATCAGCCCGTGCAAATCCTCTTGCCAGCTCGGATGCATATTCGGAAAAACTGCCCTCGCGTACCCATTCGGTGAACTCTTCTTCAGTCACACCGTATTGCGCGATGATCTCATCCGCCCGCTTTCCGTATCTCACCATTGCGTGAGCAATATCCGCCTGGCGCTTGGTTATGCCGTGCTGTGCGACACTTGCGTCTGTCTCACAAAAATCTGTTTCTTCCACCGGATTCCTCCTTTCTCTCTGCCGTGAGCATATTGTAGCACAAGAACATCCGTTCTGTCATCCCGCCTTTTTCCCACGTTTTTCGCATGGGGATACGGGAGGATGACGACACCAAATTGTCATCCTGAGCGAAGTAAAACGCAGTCGAAGGATCTTCATTAGATTCTTCGACAGGCTCAGAATGACAGGATTGGGGTGTAGTTGGCAGTGATAGAGAAAAGCGGTAATTGTCAGAACGGACAGCCGAGGACGTCTGTCCCTACGGGTGAGTTGATAATTGAAACAAAGCGGCACGAATAGAGTGAAGCCTGACCATGCCCGACGGACGAACGACCATCGAACAAGTTCGATAACGCCCCTACGGTTTTGGGTGTTGCGGTGGTGGAAGAAAAGCGGCATAAAACAAAAAACCGCGGCGTACCGCGGTAAAATTACCACAGCACGTCACGGCTCGTGACACTATTCAGTTAAACCTATGCCCTCACAGGCTCTACGTCAATCTTCAAAATCGTCCGCTGAAGATCGGCACCGCGAAGCTCAACAATGTAGTCAAGCTCCATAACACCGCCCATCGCGTAGGTAAATCCGCCTCTGCATTTTTTGGTGTAAAGGGCAATTTCAAAAGGAGCAACGGGAGTCTGATAAACGGTAATATGCCTTACTCCCTCCTCGCATACAAGAGCACTCACAACGCTTCCCGTGTGATAAATTGACACCGAACCCTCGCGAGTCGGGTCGAATCTGATAACAGTGTTTGTGTCATCCATAGACTCGCCCTCGGTGTAGGATATCTCGATCACCTGCTTGCCGTCTTCAAGAAGCACCTTTTCTACAGCACCGAGAGTCTCGAATACATAAGAATCATCTTCCGTACCCTCGTCGCTGTCAAGAAGCTTCAAAAACAGCTCCAGCTTCTCCGAAAAGCTCTGCATAGGGGAGAAATCCTGCTCATCCTCTTCATCCTCCGAGCAGTAATCCATAAGCTCCTCCTCTGTGGGATAGCCTATCACACCGTTCTCACGCTCAAGCATCTCGGCAAGAGCATCATTCATCTCCTCAGGATAGTCCTCGGGATCAATGGTGTCGCCGGATCTCTGCACAGGTGGCGGGTCAAACATTGTCATAAAGTTGCCGTAACGGGCAAATCTGTCCATGTCGTGCACTATGTGTCGGGAAGCCAGCTTTATCTTAACAGTCTGACGTTCAAGGACGATCGGCCCCGCTTCGTAGTTCATCTCGTTCATCTTATTTCTCCTCTGTCATCTCAGCGGTCGCAGGGTGGGACTTTCATTCAAAATAAGCCCGTATCGCTCCACCATTTCCATTGCCTTGACGTATGACACGCCGTCATATGCCACGTCAGCCGAGTGAGCATCACATCCAATGCAAACCTCAGCTCCTATCTCTCCGCACAGCTCCCAGAAAATATCGCTCGGATAGTGGCGGTTGTCTCGGATACCGAGCAGGTTTATCTCCAGCGGTACACCGTTTTCCTTGGCACAGCGGATAAGCCTGCCATAGTGTGCATTAAACACCTCGCGCGGTCCCTCGTAATACACCAGATCAGGATGGGCCACGTAGGTAAACAGACCCGTCTCAATGCCCTCGCATATTTCATCGACATATGTGGCAAGATAAGCCTCGTCAGACGTACGAACGCCCGAATACTTGCCCGTCAGCTCGTTTTCAATAAAATGCTGACCGAGGATCATATAGTCAAGGGGGTACTCGTTCAGTCTCTTCAGCGTTTCGGCAAAAAGTTCGGGATAGTACTCTGTCTCAAGCCCAAGCTTTATGTCGATCTTCCCCTTATATTCCTCTCTCAGCGCGAGAATCGTGTTAACATAATCTTCAAAAAGCTCCCATCTCATTCTGTAGCCTGAATAATAGTCTCCCGGGAATACGTACGGCGCGTGATCGGCAAAGCCAAATGTTTTCAGCCCACCTTGGATCGCATTTTCTATATATTCACGTTCACTGCCTGAGGCATGATTGCATCTGGTGGTGTGCGTGTGTAAATTAACAGTCATAGCCATAATAGACCCTCCGTTTCATTCCAGTATATTCTATCACAAACCGCGGCGGGAAACAATACGAGAATGTAAATTATCCGATATTTTCAAAAAAGTATTTTTCCCTCGACAAAATACGCCTTGACAAACTATTTCCCGTATGCTATAATACAGCCAATCGAACATTTGTTCTTTCTCTCTGCCGTAAATTATTCAATAGGAGAATGATCAAATGGAAAAAAGACCCATATCCGTCTGCGAGAGTTGCAAAGACGTGCTGTACGACGGAGACACTGCCTACAAGCTGGACGGCGCATACTACTGCCCCGGATGCGTCACAGACTCAATGGTAATTTGCCGCGATGACGATTATTACGAATACCCACATGAGAAGTCAATGAGAGAGGATGATTAGCTTGACGAAGAATTATGCAATGAAAACTGCAGAAAAACTGCTGTGTGACCTGGAATTATACAGATCATCTTTGAATTTTTACAGGGGAATACTTGAGTGCGAATCCCTGCCTGAAGAGAAGTACAAAACGGCCCAGAACAAGATAAAGTACATAGAGCATCTGCTCTCGTCAGCGGAAAATGCGCTTTGCCTCCTTGACGAGACGGAGCGGAAGGTAATAACCAATATCTATCTCAACAAAGAAGAGCTGTATGACGTCTGCGAGGAATGTTCCCTTGAGCGGAGCAGCATATACAGATATCGCACAAGCGCACTTAAAAAGATCGCCAAGGCTGTGTACGGCATAGACGACAGCCCTGCAGTCTGAGACAAATAATGAAAAATGCGGCAAGATGCAAACCCATCCTGTCGCGTTTTTGTTTCATACTGTTGTATTATCTTAATTAATCAGATTGCAAAAATCGATTCCCAAGTGTCTCATTATATCGTTGCATACAGCAGAAAAATTGTTATTTACATCATTATTGCTATATCTCAGCACTGTAATCCCAAGGCTCTGCAAATACAAATCTCTCTTTTCATCTGCGATGCGATGCTCGTCCATTTTATGTTGTATGCCGTCTATTTCAATTACAATTCTGTTCTTTGCGATGAAAAAATCAACAATATAGTCCCCGATGTTTTTCTGTCTATTCACAGTAACTGGCAACTTTTTCAAAAAATCATACCATAGATGTTTTTCTTCTGTAGTCATGTTTTTTCGCAAGGTTTTGGCAATAGAAACATATTTTTTATTATATTTGTAAATCATGGAATACTCTCCTCATCCGTCACGGACATTGACTGTGTCAATTTCCGCGCCACCTTCTCCGCTGGAGAAGGCTTGTTTAACAATCACAAATACACAAGTACGTTTTAGCGGCTAATAATATCGGGCTTTTTCAAGTTTTGTTCTCCGTATTAACCGTCTTCAATTCAGACGAAATATTGCGTTTTTTCGTCATGCTCCCTTTTCAGCTCATTATTGATTTGTTGATTTTGAATGGTACTTCTCCAGCTCTCCATCTCCCCATGCCTTCTCCAGCGGAGAAGGTGTCACGAAGTGACGGATGAGGAGAATACTGTTTCAACACACCTTACCCAACAACCTCAAAAAACCGCTTCATTGCCTCGTCAGCTTCGATAAGAACTCCAATATACTTTTCTCCATCCTCAAAGACAAGCAAAATTTCATCAGATGAGCACGGAGTCAACGAATAATCGTACACAACAAACCGCCCGCCGTTTTCAGCCTTGTATTTCTCACGTATCTCGCGCATCTTTCCCGCCTCGCCTGCCACAAAAAATGCTTCCTTCAGCTGCTCAAGTGACAGAACACACAACCCCACCGGCTCACCAAATGGGTACTTCCTCGTCACAGTCAAGTCGAGCATGTGATAAGGCATGTTCCCGATTCCACCGTAGCTTGCCGCAAGAGCAGATACCTCGTCCTCACCCCGCGGGCCGATAATATAGCAAAACTCAATAAGGAGATACCGCGCGAGGACGTACATAAGAAGAAAAAGCGCAAGAAAAGCCACACCCCACAGGCGGAAATACACGCCTACCCCCGTCAAAAGAGCAAGAGCGATAATTGCCGCAAAAATGATCGGCTTTCTTTTCTGGCACGGTACACTTCCCATAATTCCCCTCCGATAACCGAATAAAAAAAGCGTGCCCGTGTTACCTCAACGATAGCACGGACCATAACTTACGCTTCTTCAGTTGTCTTAATTACCTGCTCGCCGTCGTAATAACCGCAAGCCTTGCAAACACGGTGAGCAAGATTATATTCACCGCAGTGTGAGCACTTAACCATTCCGGGCAGTGCGAGCTTCCAAACGTTGGAACGTCTCTTGTCGCGTCTTGCCTTGGATGTTTTTCTCTTCGGTACAGCCATTTGTCAAACCTCCCTCGGTATTATCAATCAGGTGTTATTTTACACGTACATTATATTATAACACACTCATTCTTGATTTTCAAGTAGTTTTTGCAAAATTGCAAGCTTTGGATTAATATATTTTTCCTCTTTACAGCCGCAATCTCCGTCTTTCAGATGCTTTCCGCACTTAGGACACAGTCCCGGGCAGTCATCCTCACACAAAACGAAGCTGGGAAGTGAAAGAGAGATCTCCTCCATGATATCAGCATCCGGGATGATCCGCGCCTCGTTCACGCAGATAACGTCCTCAGTCACGCCGTCCCACTCATCGTCATCCGACAGGTGAGAATCCGCCCCAAGAGAGGAGCGGTCGGTAATTACCAGGCGTTCAATATCAAATTCGAGGAGCGCGTCGATCTCGTCAAGACATCTCGCACAGGATGTTTTGTAGTTCACGGTAACGTGAGCCTTGAACATCATACTGCCGAGTGTGTCGTAAGCCTCACCGACTACTCTGATGCCACCGTCGCCGATTTCCACATCAGCAGGCATCTGCACACATTCCACATCGGTATGCATGGGGTCAAACGTGTAGTCAAACTTCACCGAGTCTGCACGGTGGTTCATCAGTTCAGTTACATCAATCTTCATAGCACACCAACCTTTTTGTGATCTCACAGAAGCGGGCGTTGGGTTCTGAAGCACAGCATAAATACTTCAAACGCACACTATTCCATGGTAAGATATATTATATCGCAAGGCTTAATTCCTGTCAAGTTGTTTTTTTTACATTTTATTCGGGCATTAACGAGTATTTTATGTAATATTGGCACAATCAATCAAAATGTCACAAGCAAAAAAACTGTCATTCTGAGCGCAGTACGCAGTACGAAGTCGAAGAATCTAATGGAGATCCTTCGATTGGGTAGGGTATTTAGAAAGCAAATCCCATACATTAAGCCAACCCTACCCGTGAGAACTTCGTTCTCATTTTGTTCGCCCGAAGTCTCCACTCAGGATGACAAAGCGACACCACAACCCATCACTCACAACTCAACCCTCACCGTTCCGTCTGCCGCGATCGAGTCCGGCGTAACACAGCATTCCACCGCAAGCACGTTCACGCCCAATCGAGCCGCAGTCCGCAATGCCTCACCAAACTCGGGATGAGTGGCATCGTTGGGCCTTACCTCACGCACTCCCTTCATCTGAACCACAAAGAGAACGTAAGCCTCATATCCCAGGTCCACCGCGCGGGTCAGCTCCCGTATATGCTTCACACCGCGCTCGGTAGGTGCATCGGGGAACATGGCAACGCCGTCATTCTCAAGAGTCACACCCTTTACTTCAAGAAACGCCCGCCTGTCTCCGTCCTCAATGTAGAAATCAAAGCGAGAATCGCCCCACTTCACCTCGCGACGGAGTTTTGCCTCACGGGAGAACAGTCCTCCACCTTTGAGCCACTCCTCTGCCACATCATTCGGCACCTGCGAGTCCATGTTTATCATGAGAACACCGCGATCCGTCACCTTTTCAACCGCGACAAGGTCGTATTTTGTCTTTCTCGCAGGGTTATCCGACTCCGCAAGGTACACAGTACACCCCGGCACAAGCAGCTCCCTGCACCGACCTGTGTTCTTGACGTGCACAGTCTCTATTCTACCGTCTATCTCCACTCGGGCGATAAATCTGTTGGGCCTCTCGATAAACCTGCCTGATACTACTCTATCATACTTCATATTTTCCTCTAAAAGCAACCGTAACTCCGACATATATCTACATCGGAGTCACGAGTGTTATTAAGTTATTTTTATCCGATTATTTCAGCATCCGTTGACAGGAGCGCAGCCGCCTGAGAATCGCATCCTGCGACAAGATCCTTGTCCTTTTCTTCCTCACTTGCATCGTAGCCATACCAGGTTATAAGCTCATAGCCGCGCTGTGTTTTGGAATAGGAACAATCCATGTGAGTATACTCTACACTCAAGCGCTCAATTACGTTGTTTGCGAGGCGATACTCAACGGTGCAGATTACCGCTTCCATCTCAATGACACTGCTGTCAGTTTCGCTGGTACTGTAAGTATACGTCCAGTTGGAGCATTTCAAAGTGTTTTCATCCCCCTCAGTGGGATACATATCGTAAAGCGCCAAATTGATAACGTCTTCAAATTCCACGGTAATATCGGCATACTTGTCCTTCATTTTCTCCAGAGCAGCCGAAGCAGCCTGAGCAAATCTTTCGGGATTATCCTTGCCATATGTACTGTTTACCGCAGCCTCTCTGTAGAAGGTGTACTCCTCGCACTGTCTGCCGTTGATATAAAAGCTTCCGACGCAAAGGAAAAGACGACCCTGTTCATCTGCAGTCGCACCATCCAATGCTTTGGGCTCCGGTGTATTCGTGCCATCATTTCGGTCAATGACGTAGATTGCATAATCCACAGTAAAGGTATAAACGAGATTGGATAAGGTCGCAACGCAACCCTCGTTTAGGATCTTCATGTCGCGAAGCTGTGCATAAGGAACCTCATATCCATTACTTGCAAATAAAGCGGCGCTTTCAGATACAGCTTCAGCGGCGTAGTACATCCATTCTGCATCGGGAATATTATTGTCAGGTTCAAATGTAAGCATTACATCAACAGCGCCGTCTCTGTATAAGTTTTCATCGGAGAAGTCGTTATCCTGCTCGTCATCATCAGTAATATTCACAGACGGCATATTTGATTCGGGAGTGTCTGTCTCAACATCGTCGTCAGCAGGCTTCTTCGCCTTATTGCATCCTGTTATCATCACAGCCACTGCAATCATGATCGCGGCGAGTGTAATCAGTATTTTTTTGTTTCTCATATAATCCTCCTGTGCTTATTATGCCAATAGCTTTTTGCACAATTTTATTGTATATTCATATGTATTTTACCATATCAGATGCCGTATGTGAAGTATATGAGATGATTTTTTACAATTTGTTGATAAAAACGCCCAAGCACATAGCATCTTATCCCTTCGCCGTCACTCGCATTTCTGCTCCGTCAGTTCCAAAGATAGAATTCCGTCCATCTCCAACCGTCCTCGGTCAGCGAGTAGACGAATGTGTGATACTCTGTTAATTCTGTAAGCCCGACCTCTTCTCTGAACTCTTCTCTCACCTCGGCAGTCAAGGTGTAGACGATCTCCGTATCCGTTCGGGATGTCACGTCACGGCTGACCTCCTCCCAAAAGATATTTGTTCCTCTGCCGCCAATAAGACCGTATATGCCGCCCTCATATTCAACGTAAGTGTGGCGCGACAACAGCCTATCGGCAACCGTTTCACCGAATATTCCGCGGATGTAGCTTTCCCACTCATCAAAGGTGGTAAACACGGGATTTTCCATGTTGACGTAGTTCCACTGTCCTATCTGAACGTGCTCCTGCTCGGAGGAATATCCCTGTCTCTGTAAAGTCCGCCTGCGTTTATCTCATAAAGTCCGAATACGTCGCGTGCTGCAATACGCGTCGTTCATGTATTCTCTAAGCTCATCATCACTCAGCGCAGTAACGTCCACAGGCTCGCGGAAGCCGAAATCACTGTAGAGATTATACTCGATCCACTGCTCAGGAGTGTACTTGCTGTTATAAAATTGGGCGAACAAGTCGTCCTGCGTAGTCCCGCTGTTCATATGATTTGCAAAGTGTGCCTCTGCCTTCTTGCGGCATTCTTCAATCAACGCAGGATCCTTTTCGTCCTCGTCTACCCTGCCACCCGATCTGGTGATAGTTGTGTATCCTGTTTCGTCAACTCTGAAAGGAAGACTGATCTCAAGATATCTGCCGCCATTTTCAACAATCTTGCCGTCAACAAGAGAGTACTCTCCCTCGTAAGCAATCACCTCAACAGACAAGTCACCGTATTCGTCCACCTCGGAAGCTGTCATTGTGTAGGCATAACATTTGAGATAGTCCCACTCGGCAACAGTCGGATACATATCTGCCATCTCTAGATATACCACCTGCTCAAGGGTGTATTCTCTGTCGGGAATATATGCATCTTTGCTTTCCCTCATATACTGAGATGCGGCGCGTGTATATTTGTCGGGATTATTCTCACCGTAAAGCACGTTTATCTCAGCCTCGGTAATGAATTTGTGCATCACCACATCACCTGCATTCTTGCGATAGTTTGCAACCATGAGATACGCTTTTCCTTCGGTCTCGTCGCTGATAATGCCGTCAAAGGTCACGGTTTCACCTGTTACCTCGTCCGTTTCCTCTCCCCAAACGTTAATGTTGTAGGAAAGGTCCAAGGTCCACACGCCCTCCATAAGTCCTGCCACACCGGTGCTGACTACATCCATTCCCAGAAGCTCAGCAGAGGAAACGTTGTAACCCGAGTAGAGAGCATTGGCGATTCTCTGCCACACATACTCCTTGGCATAACCGACAAAGCCTGCCGTGTGATGGTTCTCTGAAGGGTCAAACCCTAAGTTAACATTTGTTTCCCTGGCTATGTGCAAATACGCCTCGGGAACTTTAGTCGTGTCGGACTGCATAAAATGCGTCTTCGCAGCCTCAAAGCATTCTTCAATCAATGCGGGATCTTTTTCGATCTCGGTATATCCATACGAAGCCGAAGTTATCAGCTCATATCCGCGCGGTGTCTTTGAATAGACCCGGTACATGTAGGTATACTCTTCGCTCTCACACTCGATTCCGCTGTCCGTCATACGGTACTCCGCCGTGCATATTACAACGTTCGCAGTGACCACCGTGCTAACGTCAAGAGTCTCCTCTACGGTGTACGACCAAGCGGAGCACTTTATATAGTCCTCTCCTGTTTCTGTGGGATACGTTCCGTTAAGCGCGTTTGACATCACCTCGTCAAATTCAATGTCCCCGTCCGCATACTTATCCTTCATCGCGTCCATCTCGGAGAGCGCCGCCTTCTTGAATCTGTCGGGGTCATCCTCACCGTACTCTACGTTTATATGGGATTCTCTGCTGTAGGAGTATTCCTCATACTGCCTGCCGTTCACCTCAAATTCGGCAACGTGCAAAAACAGTCTGCCAAGCTCATCGAGAACAGCACCGTCCCAAGCATCCGCTTCACCTGTAGCAGGGTCAACGTCCTCACCCCAAACATAGATAACAAAATCCACGGTAAAGGTGTAAACAAGGTCAGAAAGTCCGCCGCCACATCCCTCGTGAAGGATCCTCATGCCGTGAATGTCAGCGATGGAAACATCGTAGCCCATGTCCCTGTATTTCGCCGCGATCTCCGACACAGCTTCAGCCGCATAATACACCCAGTCGTTGTCAGGGATTAGTCCCGTGGGGTCAAAGGTTATCCTTACGTCCACTTCTCCGCTGTCATACACATCCCCCACAGGAAAATCTGTCTCGGGCACTTCCGTTTCGGGCAAATCTGTCTCCGGCACATCCGTTTCAAACCCGTCAGCCTCCGGCAAATTCGTCTCGGGCACTTCCGTTTCAATCGGCTTTTTCCCGCCGCATCCCACAAGCGTCAAGGCAAGTATCAGTATCATTATCAAACTAACTTTTGTAAACAGACTACCTTTCATCTATGACCTCCTTAACGTCATTCTGTATATCTTATTCAGCCACATAAACACTCTTACATATTAAGTCTACCATATAAGACGAATAAAGTGAAGCTTTAGTTCCGATTTTTTACAAAATATTGAAACTTCCTCAAAAAATGTGCTATAATTAAGAAAACACTGCCAAAGGAGTCTGCCATGAACTGCTACATTCACCCATCCGTATCGAGTGCCGCACTTAACGCATTCTTTAAGCGTAACAACATAAGCGGCGAGGTACATTCAATAAAGCTTATCCACAAGGGTGAGACAATGATTCGCCTTGCCATCCCGCCTTACTCAACTGAAGACAAGCGGGAATCCTACTCCCTCTCAAAAAGCTTCACTTCCACTGCAATCGGCATGCTTGTAACCGAAGGAAAGCTCACCACGGATGCTCGTATAGTGGACCTCTTCCCAGACAAATGCCCGGCGGAAATGTCTGAAAATCTCGCGAAAATGCGCCTGTCTCACGTACTTTCAATGAATACAGGCCATGAAAGCTGTGTAATGGACAAGATCTCGCAGGCAGACGACGCAGTAGCGGCATTCCTCGCACAGCCCGTAGTACATGAGCCGGGCACGCATTTTGCCTACAATACAGGTGCCACCTGCATCCTTGCGGCAATTGTGGAAAAGCTCACAGGCATGTCTCTCCTTGACTATATTACGGTGAAGCTGTTTATCCCCATGGGAATTTTCGGCACAACCTGGCACAGAGTAAGAAGCGGTATCCAGCAGGGCGGCACAGGCATATGCGTAAACTGCGACGACATTGCCGCGCTCGGTCAGCTTTATCTCAACAAAGGCGTGTTTGGCGGCAAGCGTTACCTCAGCGAAGAATGGGTAGAGACAGCAAGCTCAAAGATCTCCGACAACTCAAACAACGGCACAGCCGACTGGTGCGTAGGCTACGGCTATCAGCTCTGGCGCAACGCAAAGGAAGGATATCGAGGCGACGGCGCATTCGGACAGCTTATGATGGTATTCCCCGAGCGGGAAATGGTCGTTGCCATTCAGGGTATGCTTGGTGACATGTGGGCTGAGGTTGAGTCAGTATATGACCTCATAGACAATCTCTACGATACAACAGATGAGCCGCTCGCACTCCCCGAATATGCGCCCCGAAAGTCATCCGACACCGCAAGCAGAATGGAAAACAAATTCTATAAGCTTGACCAAAATCCGACAGGGCTCACAGGACTTTACATCACCCGAACAGATAACACCCTGTCCATCCATCTGACCGACGGTGCAAACTGCGAAACCATCACCGCAGGCAACGGCTACTGGGCAGACAGTACGGTTTTTGTTCCTGTAATCAAGCCGAATATGCCCGCATTCCAGTTCAATCCTCTACCTGCCAGAACGGAGATGTCGTCTTCTTTTACAACAGAAGAAGGCAAGATCACTCTCCACGTTCGCTTCCGCAACTGTCCGCACCATATGATATGGACATTCATAGGAGATGAGTCAAAAATCCAGCTTGATATCGAGGAACGGGGCTTCATGGCGGAGGGCGCCGGAACTATTACAGGTGTTGCATTGGGTGAGTAAAAAAAGCAATAGACCAACCGCCGCACCTGTATGGAGAGCAATCGAACATGTAAAAGCAGTTCGATAATAACTGAATTCGTTTTTCATAAATAATTTTTATTAAAGAGACGGGATTTCTTTATGAGCAAAGCTATATTTTGGGATTTGCAAGGAACTTTGGGCGGTGATGCGGTTACAAGCATTGAACTGTTTGAACCTTATTCATTTTCAAAGGAAGCATTAAAATTGGCACGCGATAACGGATACCACAATATTGTTATTACAAATCAAAGTCGAATTGGCAAAGAAATGCTTTCTGTTGAAGCCTATAACCAAATGGTCGACCGTATACTCAATTACTTTAATTCAAATGAAATCTTAATTAATGAGTTTCTCTGTTGCCCACATCAAAACAGCGATAACTGCGATTGTAAAAAGCCTAAAACCGGGTTGATACAGTTATGTATAAAAAAGTACAATCTAAATATTAGAGATTGTTTTGTCATAGGTGATATGGGTAAAAATGAGATTGTGATGGCTCGAAATGCCGGTTGTAAAGGAGTTTTGGTATTAACAGGTGGAGGCAAAGGAAGCCTTAATGAATTTCGGCATACATGGGCAGATTACGAAGCTGATATAATTGCCGACAATGCCTTAGAAGCAATAAAAGCTATCTTAAAAGAGTAGAAGTAGATTCCAGTTTGACAAAACAATGAGAACCACAGTCGGGAGGATTTGCAGATGGAAAATAGGTGGGATTCCAAAAAATATTTGGAATTTGAGAAAGAGAGAACTCAGCCGGCGATTGATTTGGCCAGACGTATTGAAGATCGAAATATTTCGTCAGCTCTTGATGTTGGGTGCGGACCGGGAAACAGTTCGGTTGTAATAAAAAATATATTTCCAAACGCAGATATATTGGGAATTGACTTCTCTTCAGACATGATAGAAAGAGCAAGAAAAGATTATCCCAACATATCATTTGAACAGTGGGACGCAGATGTATTTACAGAGAATACTAGCCAAAAATTCGACTTAATCTTTTCAAATGCTTGCCTTCAGTGGCTTCCGAATCCGCTTAATACCATCAAAAATCTTTATAAGCTTTTGAATGATAGTGGAATTCTGGCAGTTCAGATTCCTTGTAATTTTGACGAACCAATTCACCGTTTGATCAGTAAAGTAGTTACTGGTGAAAAGTGGAAAGCGGTTATAAAGCATCAAAGAAATCATACTAACAGTAGCGTTGATGAATACTATAATGTTATTTCTGATTTATCTGATTACTTTGATATTTGGACGATTACTTACCATCATATTATTCCGTCATATGAGGCTCTTTGGTCTTGGTATGAAGGAACAGGTTTAAGACCTTATCTTTCTCAAATCGATGATTCAATGAAGGATGAATTTAAGAAAGACATTATGGAAGAGATCAAGAATAATTATCCTTTGCATAAAAATGGTAAAATAATCTTAAATTTCCCGCGTTTGTTTTTTACAGTTGAAAAATAATTGCTCAATTCAGAAAAGAATAATAATGCCCATAAATTCATTTTCGTTCAAACAGTTAAGAAACAGAGGTTTAGCCCTCTGTTTTTTGATTGTAAGGCTTGACATGAAATCCCGTCACACCGTAGGCTCATCGCCTCACGCCAAGATGCACAATATGTCAATCGCTTCACATCCGACACCACGACACTTTGCGGTATGGGAGAGCTGTCATCGAGTATCATGAAATAATGCGAAGATGACTGAGAGGGTATTCATCTGCGTCCTCATATTCCACCTGATAAAAAAACAAGCCATAGACCGAGCAAATCAGCCTATGGCTTTTTCTTATTTCATAAATGCACGTGCAAGTCTCATGGCCTGCTCGGCAGTAGCGGTCAGATTTTTTGCCGCAATTTTCGTATCCATTGCCACTTCAAGTGAAACAGGTGCGCGGAGTACGGGGAAAAACGCATCAATACCGTCGCTGTTTACCGCAACAGCATCCTCCGTAACGCATCCCGCAAAGGCAACTACAGGCTTTCCGTATTTTTTTGCCATACGCGCCACGCCAACGGGAGCCTTGCCCATAGCGGACTGACCGTCCAACCGTCCTTCACCGGTTATAACGATGTCGGAAGCCTTAACGTACTCTTCAAGTCCTATGGCATCCATTACAAGCTCGATTCCCGATTCAAGTGTGCCGCCGAGATATGACATGAACGCAAAGCCGAGTCCACCCGCCGCACCTGAACCGGGGAAATTACGGTCAACGTGGGGGAGAACTTCTTTTGTCAGCTGTGCGTAATCCGCGAGCCAGCCGTCCATGGTTTCAACGATCTCAGGTGTAGCACCCTTCTGAGGACCGTACACCGCACTGCATCCCATAGGACCGCACAGGGGATTTTTAACGTCACACGCAACGTGGAATCTGCACTCACGAAGAGCAGGCATAGCACCGCTTACGTCAATTCTGCGGATGCTTGAGAGCCCCTCGCCGTATATAGAAACTGGCGCACCGTTTTCATCATAAAATCCGAATCCAAGCGCGCTGAGCATACCGATACCGCCGTCATTTGTGGCACTTCCGCCGATTCCAACGATGAACTCGCGGCATCCCTTATTGATAGCATCCGCGATCATCTCGCCAACGCCGTAAGTGGTAGTCTTTCTCGGGTCACGAAGCTCGGGCGCAACAAGAGTGATACCTGCAGCAGAGGACATCTCGATCACCGCAGTGTTCGTCTCGCGGATGATGCCGTATTCAGCCATAACAGGAGTGCCGAGGGGGCCTGTCACGCTGATCTTCCGCATCTCGCCACCGGTAGCACTGACGATTGCGGAAACCGTGCCCTCTCCACCGTCAGCAAGAGGGCAAATCTTCACCTCTGCCTCGGGAAACACCTTTTTTATACCAACTCGAGCCGCCTCACCTGCCTGAAATGTGGTAAGACTTCCCTTGAACGAATCTATTGCAACTGTTATCTTCATAGTTTTCTCCTTAATCTCGGATGTAAGTCAATTATACACCACCGATGCTAATGTGTCAACCGCATATATTTGCTCCTTTGCTCATATACTGTCACAAAGGTGGTGATTATTATGAAATCAAAGATACGCCCGTACATAGTTTCTGTCGCTGTCTCACTTGCGGTGGGTGCGCTATCGGCATTTTTCACGCGGAACACCATGGATATCTACTCCACTCTGTCTACCCCGCCCCTTGCCCCGCCGTCATTTCTGTTTCCCATTGTGTGGACCGTACTGTACGTGCTCATGGGAATCAGCGCGGCGATGATCTACAAGGACAGCATGGCAACGCAAAGAGCAAAGGAAGGTGCCCTGACAACCTATGCCGCAAGCCTCGTGTTCAACTTCACTTGGAGTATTATTTTCTTTAACCGCAGACTGTTTCTCTTCGCATTTGTGTGGCTTCTGGTGCTTCTTGCACTGATAATCAAAACTATCGTCGACTACGCAAAAATAAACAAAACCGCCGCATATCTGCAGATCCCCTACGCTCTTTGGGTAACCTTCGCAGGCTATCTCAACTTCGGCATCTGGTGGCTCAACAGATAACAAAAGAAAGACCCACTCAAAAGGATAACCTTCCATAGAGAAGATTTTTCAGGCAAAAAACATAAGGAGTACGAGCTGACTTATTCGCACTCCTTTTTAATTTGTCCGGCAATAAAATCGCCTTTCGCCGAGAGAAAACCTCGGCTTTTGCTCCCACGAAGCTACCTCTATTTTTGCTGACAAGCTTGCTTTCAGGGACACAAATCCTGCATTACTTTCCCATCAATTCGTCTATGGAAACATCAATCAGATCAGAAATTGCGGGGAGAAGAATGATATCGGGATAGCAAATCTCTCGCTCCCATTTAGATACAGCTTGGGTGCTGACTCCAAGGAGTTCTCCGAATTCCCCCTGTGTAATCCCGTGCTCCTTGCGGTAATTCAGTATGCATTCGCCTATACGGATTTTGTTTTTCATTTCACTCGTCTGTATATTTCGTGATCACGCGTCATCATTCCGAATGCGATCATTTCACGCCTGATGGTACAAAAATCCTCGTGATATCGCAAAATGATCTCGTTCACCTCTTTTTCAGTGTACTCCCGGCGGGGATCAAATTGCTCAAGAATCTCGGCAAGCACGATCTCACGCTTTTTTCTCTGTGTCGGTATCTGTGTCAGGCGTCCGTATTTGAAAAAGTTTGATATGACCTCTTTTTTGTATTTTTCTTCGGTATTTACAATTTCCGCGTCCTTTTTTATGAGCTCGTAAAGGGGTTTATCGAAGATTTCGCGATTTAGTGAATAGATTATGTAGAATTGTGAGCGAGAGCAATTTACAACGCCTGCGGCTTCCATCTTTTTAAGGTGATAGCAGATGGTGGCTGGAGTGAGAGACAGCTCGCAAGCTATCTTCTCTACGTAGGAATCTTCCTTCAAAAGAATATTGAGTATTTCAAGACGCGTTTCGTCAGCAAGGATCTTTAAGAGTGCAAGCTTTTCTTTCATTCCATCACTCCTCGAACATATGGGGATAAACGCCATTTTCGACTCTCCAAGCTTCCCACAGATCAAACATATTTTTGGCCGCTCCGACTTTTATCCTGAGCTCAAACACCTTTTTGTTATCTCCCGATCTTTCCGCAGCGTTTAGCTCCTCATATTGCTTAACGAGCCACTGATCACGAAGATAAAATTCTGCTTGCAGAGCCGCCATAAAGCGCAGCTTTTCTTCCTCATTGAGTGTTTGATAAACAGAATTAAGCCGAGGATATTTGTTCAGCTGATTTTCGATAAAACCTCGTCTGATATGTATAATTTTTCTCTCTCCCGTTGTGTTGAACAGCAAGCCGCAATTTCCACAGAAGGTATACATTCCGTATTCAAGCTGCAGAGCTTTTCTTTCAGTAACATTTTCTTTCGCTACGGCATCAAGTCTACTTTTGCATTCAGCACATTTTTGGTGGGTAATTTCAACCATTGCTTTATCAATTTCTAAATAAGTCATGTCACGTTCTCCTTTAATGGCTTATGTATTATGTGACCACACTGATATTATACACATCTAATCACTTTTCGTCAATAGTGTTTCGATAGATTTCTAATCAATTAAACCAATGGTTGAAAAAAGAGGAGAGGAACCAAAACTGATTTCTCTCCCCTTTTGTGGAATACATTTTTTATGTCTTCTCTACTGCAGGTACGCAGACCGAGGATTTTTTCTTTTTTTGTTAGCCTCACTCCACAGACTCGCCCCGTTCAAGTATCATAACCAGCTTCGGGTATTCCTCTCGCACGGTATAGCCTGCATTCAGATAAGCGTTAAGAGTTTTCTCGTCTACCTTTGTGCGGATATCAAGGACCACGATATCCACATCCGCCTCGTTGCCGTGGTAGTTGAGGGCATATATCTCGTCTCGGTTCGCAAGATGCGCAACAAACATGGAGGGCGCAACGACCGATTTGTCCTCGGGAATTGTCTCGAGCACCTCTTCAAGCTTTGCGTAGGTATCCTTTCCCTTTTCATATCGCTTCACATAGGAAGACACGGTCGGCATAACCGTCACAACGTACAGGCAGAGACAGGATGCCGCGGCAACGGTGAGAAGCGTCTTTCTCGCAGGAGATTTCATCTCGGGGAGGTTCACAATTGATGCATAAATCAGGAACGCGGAGATGCCGAAATGGTACTGGTAGCCGATGTCGTACTGGTATTTGTACATGGTAAGCAGATTTGTCAGCACGGGAACGACAAGCAGCCAGCGTGAGGGCTTCTTCGAGCAAAGGGGCAAAAATCCCAAGGGCAGGAGTATCTCGAGCACGTAAACGATCTTCGCCCAGCCTCCGTCAGAGGTGGTGAAAAGCTGGGTTAGAAGATATCCCGGGTTAACAAGAGCTGTCTTTACCGCACCGCCCAGTCCTTCTTCCTTGCTTGCCATGAGGTTGTCAAATCTGTTCACCATAGGTCCGGCAATGGCAGGCTTCGCGCTCACTCCTGCGTAAAGCTCCGCATAGCTTGCGCTGACTGACTCAAGAATCTGCAGGGCAATAACGAAATATGCCGCAGATATCACAGCCAAAATAACGCCGTGGGCGAACTTTTTCCGCGCAAAGATCACGTACAGCGCGAAAAGGATTATGTAAACTGCCGCGTCCTCCTTTACAGCGAGAACAAGAACGGCAAAAACGTACATCAGCGGATAGTTTCCCCGCTCAAAGAAGTAGAATACCCAGAGAAGAAGAGGCGCGAGGAAGCAGTTTTCGTGCAGATCATAGAAGCATCCCGTTGAAAGTGCGGGATAAAGTGCGTAAATCAGCGACATAACCACCGTCACCTTGCCCGAGAGCTTGAAGTGTCGGCACAAGAGCATCACGGGAATCACACCAGAGGCAATGATCACCGCCTGCCCGATCTGCAGAGTAAGGGGAGTTGGGAAAATAAAGTAAAACGGAAGAAGCACGTAGTAGATCGGGGAAAGATGCACCGCAAAGTGTGACATCAGCACGTCTCTCTCCGAGGAAACGATGGGAAGTCCCGTCTCCTTCATGTGGTAGAACATATTGCAGAACAGACCGAAATCGAAGTTGGGCGCGGCAAAGGTGATATATCTGAGGCAGGTCACCACCCCGATAACAGCGCCGCTGAATATGCCGATGATAATAACAGTCGCCCACACCGTGCCTTTTTTCAGCTTAAGTGATGCAAAAAGCGCATCATTACGGTTCACAAAGTAAACGGCAAACAGCACGTACGCCACAGCCACTGCCAGAGCAAAGAGTAAAGAGTTGCCCGTGCCCGTGTATTTCACAAGCCAGCGGATCACACACACCGTGGCGGCTCCCATAAGGAACCATGTATCCGTTTCAAAATGCACGAGGAGAACATTCACAACCGAATATGCGGCAAAAAGCAGCACTATCCAAAGAAGCATTACGCCAAGTGAGGTGTCACGAGCAAAGGTGATATCGTAGAAATTCCCCTCACCAAAAGTTGTGACAGCGGCAAAGGTACACCAGGCGGCAAAAATGCGGCAGATAAAACGCTCCCACGATAATGCTGACTTGATGCTGCTCAGTGATAACAGCTTGTTCTTTTCCATATCCGTCCTCCACGATGTTATAGGACTATTATAAAGTAAAACAGGCTCGGTGTCAAGGTGGAAGAATAACAGCAACAGGTGGATTCTGCCTATTGACAAGCATAATTATTCCATGTAAAATTGAGTTAAATATAAATCCTCAAAGGAGATATCACTATGAAACTTACATTTATGGGTGCGGGAAGTACCGTTTTCTCAAAAAATGTCATTGGTGACACAATGCTTTGCGAGCCTTTCCACGATATGGAGATCGCCCTTTACGACATCGACTCTCACAGACTTGAGGAGTCATATCTGCTCATCTCAAAAATGAACGAGTCCGTCAACCGGGGCAGAGCAAAAATCAAGAAGTATCTTGGCGTTGAGCAGAGAAAGGACGCACTTCGCGGTGCTGATTTCGTGGTTGACGCAATTCAGGTAGGACTTTATGACCCCTGCACCATCATCGACTTCGAGATCCCGAAGAAATACGGCCTCCGTCAGACAATCGGTGATACACTGGGCATCGGTGGTATCTTCCGTGCACTTCGTACCATCAATGTTCTCAAGGGCTTTGCTCGCGACATGGAAGAGGTGTGCCCGAACGCATGGTTCCTCAACTACACAAACCCCATGGCAATGCTTACGGGATATATGCTCCGTCACACAGGCGTAAAGACCATCGGTCTCTGCCACAGCGTACAGGTTTGCACAGAATGGTTGCTGAAGGGTCTCGGCATGGAGGACAAGTTTGAAGGATGCCACGAAAAGATCGCAGGTATCAACCACATGGCATGGCTCCTTGAGATCAAGGACAAGAACGGTGTTGACCTGTATCCCGAGATCAAGCGCCGTGCTAAGGAAAAGAACGCAACCGAAAAGCACTGGGATATGGTGCGCTACGATTACATAGACAAGCTCGGCTACTATTGCACCGAATCCAGCGAGCACAACGCAGAGTACAACCCCTTCTACATCAAGCAGGGCAGAAATGACCTCATTGAAAAGTTCAACATCCCGCTGGACGAATATCCCCGCCGCTGTGTAAACCAGATCGCAGGCTGGCAGAAGCAGTACACCGATCTTATGGCCGGCGGTAAGGTAGAGCACACACGCTCCCGTGAGTACGCATCCCGCATTATGACCTCGATCTATACCAACACACCGGACAAGATCGGCGGCAACGTACTCAACCGCGGCGTGATCACTAACCTGCCTTATGACGCATGCGTTGAAGTTCCCTGCCTCGTAGACGGCGAAGGAATCCATCCTACATTCGTTGGCGAGCTTCCTCTTCAGCTTGCGGCAATGAACTCCACCAACATCTACACACAGATGCTGACAATCGAAGCTGCTCATACAATGAAGAAGGAAAAGATCTACCAGGCGGCAATGATGGATCCCCTCACTGGTGCAAATCTCTCAACTGACGAGATCGTGTCCCTCTGCGATGAGCTGTTCGAGGCTCACACCAACGCAGGATACCCCATCTTCTAAAATAATCAAAATAAAAATGGCGTAGTGTTTGCTACGTCATTTTTTTGTTTTGTTTCTTATTCGGATTATCTTCAAATCCCAAAATATAATCGGCAGACACACCATAGTACTCACACAGGGTAATAAGATGATGTATGGGAAGCTCATTTGCACCGCGCTCATACCTCGCATACATGGTTTGAGAGGTACCCAGTATCTCTGCTATCTCTACTTGCGTTTTGTCGTGATCCTCGCGGAGATCGCGTATTCTTTTTATATACCGCATCTCCATCAAATCACTCCCTAACGTAATATTTATATTATTATATCAAATAAAGATATTTACTATTGACTTTAGTAAATATATGTACTATAATTAATATAAATCAGGATTAAGGAGGGCAAATTATGCCATATATTGTTGTAAACGTAATGGGTAACGCCAGTAAAACCGGCAATGGATCACTATGGATCGACGGTCATGCATTTCCGCTTATCAAGGACGGTCAGGTAATTAATATTGGAACGGGAGTTCACAGCGTAAAATATGTGCCGACATTAAAAAAATCGGAGTGGGCAACTACGGTAACCTTTGACTCAAACACGGTGTTGGTCGCAAACGTTCTTGATGAAGATTTTGCCCCACCGAAGTTTGAAACATTAGAAGTCACAGATGAAAAAATCGCAGAGTTGAGCGAATTGACAAACAAACAGAAAACTGAAAATGATCAGAATAGCTCTGGCTTTGGGCTTGGAGGAGTTATTGTTGCCGCAATAATAGTCGGAATAATCGCAGCGGCTTGCGGGTTTATTTAATAAAACAAAAATGGCGAAGTACAATACTTCGTCATTTTTTTGTTAGTCTTACAATGAAACAAAAGAGACCTGCTAATGCAAGTCTCTTTGTTGTGTGCCCGCGAATACTGAGTGTCACCTGCGGTGAACTCACGAGATTTCCATGACAAGGGGTAAATCTCGGCACACTTAAGTTCTTCGGCACGACCTTTGAAATGCGTAAAAGAAAAGAGACCTGCTAATGCAAGTCCCCTTGTTGTGTGCCCGCGAATACTGAGTGTCACTGACGGTGACACTCGCGAGATTTCCATGACAAAGGGGAAATCTCGCAAGATATCTCCTCTAATACAACAAAAGAGACCTGCTGAAGCAAGTCTCCTTGTTGTATGTTGGCGAATACCTATTTTTCCGGAGCGTCGCCACTCAAGTATCTTCGGCACGACAGAGCTTAACTTCTGTGTTCGGGATGGGAACAGGTGGACCCTCTGCGTAAACCTCACCAACTATTAAGTTTAGCTTACTATGTTGCGAATGT
>SVSK01000015.1 GCA_015064345.1 Oscillospiraceae bacterium
ACGACAAGGGTATTCTCCTGTCCGGCGGTGAGGAGCAAAAGCTGGCAATCGCCCGTGCGCTTTACAAGGACAATCCCGTTATTATTCTTGACGAGCCATCCTCAGCCCTTGACCCCATAGCAGAGTACGAGCTTAATCACTCCATGCTTACCCTGCAGGAGAATAAGACCGTCATCACCATCTCCCACCGCTTATCCACCACACGCATGGCGGACAAGATATACATGCTTGAAAAGGGCGAGATCATTGAATCCGGTACCCACGACGAGCTTATGGCTATGAACGGAAAATATGCTGAAATGTTTATCCTACAGGCTGAAAAGTACTCTGGCGAAGCTGATCTTGGATAAAACTAATACAAAACAGTCTCGGGACTCAGGTTTCGGGACTGTTTATTTGACAATTTTTAATTCGCGTGGTATAATCCTTTATGATTACAGAGTACATATTAGTTCGGAGCCGTAATTATGAAGACACGAGAAACCATCAAACGATACATACTTTTGGTTTTTGGGCTATTCTTCATCGCCATCGGTGTTGCTTTTACAAAAACTGCAGAGCTCGGCGTTTCACCGATATCCTCGGTAGCAAACGTTCTAAGTCTGCGCTTTACCTTTCTGTCAATAGGCAACTGGCTCATCTTCACCAACTGCCTGTTGATCCTCGGACAAATTATGATCTTACGCAGGAAATTCAAGCTTTTTCAGCTTCTTCAGATACCGCTGTCATTTTTGTTTGGATATTTCACAGATTTCGGAATGTGGCTTGTATCATTTATACCTGTAAGAGGCTATTCGTCTCGTCTTATATTTGTTGTAATAGGTGTTATCATACTTGGATTAGGCATTGCTCTTGCTGTAATAGCAAATGTGATAATGAACTCCGGCGAGGCATTTGTTAAAGCAATCTCTGATACAATTCACAAGGATTTCGGCAGCGTTAAAGTCGCTTTCGATATTAGCTGGGTTGTGCTGGCGGTTGTGCTGTCAATGTTTCTTTTTGACGGCAAGATAGTCGGAACGCGCGAGGGCACCTTCATCGCCGCTGTATGTGCCGGATTCGTAGTAAAGTTTTTCACAAAGATAATGAAAAAGCATTTGGATGTGCTGTTAACAAAATAGAATTATATAAGCACGCTTGAAATAGACCGGCGTGCTTTTATTATACAACCTCAGGTTGACTTTGTACGTCAAAAAATATAAATATAGTCTGTTGCTTACGGTAAGAATGTATGCTATCATTATTACAGCGATCGCGGAAAGATATATTTACAACTTATACAGGAGGTAACAAATGAGTATCGGAAGAAATATTTACGAGCTCCGCAAGGGCAAGAAAATCACCCAGGGCCAGCTTGCAGAAAAACTCGGCGTCACCGAACAGTCTGTATCAAAATGGGAAAACGACATTTGCGCGCCGGATGTGAGCTTATTCCCTATTATGGCGGGATTTTTCGGCGTATCCATTGACAGAATTTTCGGTTATAGTGTATCAAGCTATGATGAAGAAGTAGATAAAATTCTCAAAGAGACAGACGATGCCATGGACACATACAAGGAAATTGAGATAATGACCAGCGCACTTGAACGATATCCTAACAGCGCAAAGCTCAAAACGAATCTTGCATTTTCACTCTCAATGATAAACAGAATATCAAAAGACGAGAAAGAACGAAAAGAGGCCGTGGCGAAAGGAATTCGCTTGTGCAACGAAGTCGTTGCAACGTGCGGAGATCAAAAAGAGGTTGACGATGCGCTGTCCATGCTTTGCAGGATCTATTCGGAAACGGGAGAATTTGAAAAGGCTCTTGAGGCAAACAGCAAAATAAGCAACGAAAACTATTACTCTATGGTTATTGGCAGATCCAAGATATACAAGGACAAAAACAGCATTAATGAGCTCTCCAAGGTGACAGAAGAGGATCTATGGAAATGTTTTCTCGCGATGGATCTGATTCTTGAAATGTACGTCAGTGCTCTGCGCAAAAATCAGGAGTTTGAGAAAGCCCTTGCATTTACACGCGCCCATAAAAAGCTGCTTTCAATGTTTGACGAGGGATGCGAGAATTTCTATGCAATACACAAATTCTGGGCGTGGAACCAGGATGTTCGTATCAGCAAAACGCTTGAACGTCACGAGAAATGTCTTGAAAAAATAAAGGGACTATTTGAAGTTTATTTGCAGATGAGAGCTGCTGAAAACAGCGAAAGTTTTGATGTGGCAGAGCGAAATCCGCTGTTCTTCTCAAACACTAAAGGATTTATAGAAGAGAACGGGCGCGGCGGAGATTTCGATAAAAATTATCTCTCCCAATTTGATAATTTCCTCGCTAACACAGAGGGCTATGCTGAATTCAAAGAGTACGTAAAAGCCAATGATGTTCTGTAGCGCTTGATTAACATAACGCAACACACCTTACGAACAACGTAGATTTACGATCGTAAGGTGTGCTTTTCTATTATTTATCCCCCATCAGCTCCGAAACAGTCACAAAACTGTAACCTCGCTCAATGAGGGTGGGTATTACCATTCGAAGTGCAGCAGGTGTGGGTGACTGCCCCGAGACGAAATCGTGGAACAGGATGATATCCCCCGCCTCTACCGAATCAAGAATATCTTTTGCAATATTTTCTGAAGGATTGTGCGCCCAGTCAAGGGTATCAATGGACCAGCATATTATCGAGTAGCCTTTTTCTCGAGCAGCCTTTATAACATCGTCGCTGAATTTCCCCTCCGGTGGTCTGAGAAGATGCGTTTCACATCCAACAAGCTCATCAATTGCACTCTCTGTGGTGATTATCTCGTTCATCAGCTCGCTAAACGTAAGTGACTGCAGATTCCTGTGGGTAAACGTGTGGTTTCCTATCTCGTGACCTCTCTCCGAAACAAGCAAGGCAGGCTTGGGATAATCTTTTACGTTCTGCCCTATGAAGAAGAACGTAGCCTTTATGCCGTATTCGTCAAGGATGTCAAGTATCTCCTCCGTCCTGTACGGATGCGGTCCGTCATCAAAAGTTAAGGCTATTACCTTTTCATTGCTGTTCCATGAGTAGATAACATCCTCTGAGGATTCGCTGCCGTATGACGGCAAGGCAAGGCAAAAAATTAATGCAAGTATAAGTGCTGCCGTCTTTTTCATTTCGCATCAGTCACCCCTGTCAGCTCGTCAAGTGTACCGAATCGGTATCCCATCTCTTTCCACGCATCAATTAGCGAGCCGAGTATCGCCGCATTGGTAGCGGACGTGGGATGGAGCAGTATTACCTCTCCGTTGTGAGTGGACGAGAGGATCTTCTCCTTTGTTTTCTCGGGGTCGGGCTGTGCGTTGTTGTCCCAGTCGGCATATGCAAAGCTCCAGAAGATAGTCTTGTACCCAAGCTCGTCTGCCCACTTCATGTTGTCCTCACTGTACTTTCCCTCCGGCGGCCTGTAGTACATTGACATATCACATCCCATAGTGTCTTTGTATATCTGCGCCATTTTGTCAAGCTCCGCGGCAAATTCTTCTTTTGTTGCGACGGATGACATATCCCTGTGCTTTGCTGTGTGATTGCAAACCGTGTGCCCTTCATCAATCATTCGCTTCACAAGCTCGGTGTTTTTCAGCACAAGATTATCTAGTATGAAAAATGCCCCCGGTACGTTCTTTTCGTCGAGTACGTCAAGGATTTTCTCTACGTTTCCGTTCTCGTACCCTGCGTCAAAGGTGAGATAGATGATGGGCTCGTCCTCGCCGAGGAAGTACCCGTTGTAATCCCGTACAAAGCTCATTTCGGCAGGAATTTCGGGACGTACTCCGCCTGTGGTTTTCTTAAAATACCAATTATATATTGGTGATGTTGCGGTAGTTTCTGCGGCAGTTTCGCTTTGGTCTTTGTCTCTGTATGCCGGACTTTTGTCTCCGCGGATCGGTGTAAAATCCTCTATGACGGTATCGCTCGGTCGTGCTGTGACATGGCTCGACAGCATAAGCAATACCGATAATGAAAAGCATAATAATTTGGTTATTTTTTTCATGCTGTAATTCCTTTCTGACTCAGATCATCTTGTATTTTGCTCAGATCCGAGTCGGAATAAACGAGAGAAATTCTGTCGCTGAAAACATATGTAAAAACATACAACTTCTTGTATAAATATGCAATTTATGCACAATATTGTGCTTTTTGATAATTTTATGTTCAGTATATTTGTTGTTTTGTTGAAGATGTATATTGAATTATGCCCTGCAAAGATGTATAATTATTACACTTAATTTATAAATATTTACGAGGATATAGAAATGGCTAAAGAAATCAAAAAGATCGTTCTTGCTTACTCCGGCGGACTTGATACATCCATCATCATTCCGTGGCTCAAGGAAAACTACGAGGGCTGTGAGGTTATTGCAGTATCCGGTAACGTTGGTCAGGCTGATGAGCTTGAGGGACTTGAAGAAAAGGCTCTTAAGACAGGCGCATCCAAGCTTTACATCGAAGACCTCCGTAAGGAATACGTTGAAGAATATATTTGGCCCTGCCTCAAGGCTGACGCAAAGTATGAAGACTACCTCCTCGGTACATCTCACGCACGTCCCTGCATCGCAAAGAGACTTGTTGAGATCGCTCTCGCTGAAGGTGCTGACGCTATCTGCCACGGCTGCACAGGTAAGGGTAACGACCAGGTTCGTTTCGAGCTTACTATCAAGGCTCTTGCTCCCGAGATGAAGATCATCGCACCTTGGAGAATCTGGGACATTCAGTCTCGCGACGAAGAGATTGAGTATGCAGAAGCTCACAATATTCCTCTCAAGATAAACCGCGAAACAAACTACTCCAAGGACAAGAACCTCTGGCACCTTTCCCACGAAGGTCTTGACCTTGAAAACCCCGCTAACGAGCCTATGTATCAGAAGAAGGGCTTCCTTGAGCTGGGTGTATCTCCCGAAGAAGCTCCCGACACTCCCACATACGTTACAATCCATTTCGAAAAGGGTGTTCCCACCGCTGTTGACGGCAAGGAAATGGACGGCGTAGCACTTATCGAATACCTCAACAAGATTGGCGGAGCAAACGGTATCGGTATTCTCGACATCGTTGAAAACCGTCTCGTTGGTATGAAGAGCCGCGGCGTATATGAAACTCCCGCAGGTACGATCCTTTACAAGGCTCACGATGTACTTGAGACAATCACAATTGACAAGGAAACAGCTCACTTCAAGACAATCGTTGGTCAGAAGATGGCTGAACTCACATACAACGGTCAGTGGTTCACACCTCTCCGTGAAGCTATCTGTGCATTCGTTGACAAGACACAGGAGCACGTAACAGGTGATGTTAAGCTCAAGCTCTACAAGGGCAACATGATCAACGCCGGCGTTACATCTCCCTACTCTCTCTACAACGAGCAGACCGCTTCCTTCGGTGTTGACGAGGACTATAACCAGAAGGACGCTGAAGGCTTCATCAACCTCTTCGGACTTCCCGTTAAGGTTCGCGCTCAGGCTATGCAGAACTGGCCCAAGGACTAATTCAAAACTAACAAAAGCTTACGTAACTGTCGTTTTATCGCGGCAGTTACGTTTACTCATATAATAAAGGATTTTTAATATGGCAAAAATGTGGGACGCAAGATTTTCCAAGGCGGAAAACAAGCGTGTAAACGATTTTAATTCATCAATATCATTTGACTCCCGAATGTTTTACGAGGATATCGAGGGCTCTATTGCTCATGCTACTATGCTCGGCAAATGCGGTATCATCGCAACAGAGGAATCCGAAAAGATAGTGGCCGCGCTGCGTCAGATCAGAGACGACATTGAGTCAGGTGCTCTTCCCATTGATCCTGAGGCTGAGGACATTCACATGTTCGTGGAAGAAGTGCTTACCGCTCGTATCGGCGACTCCGGCAAGAGACTTCACACCGCTCGCAGCCGCAATGACCAGGTAGCTCTGGACATCCGTCTTTATCTTAAGAAAGAGATTGGCGAGATCCGTGCGCTTGTGCTTGATCTCCTCTCCGTTATCGTAAAGGTTGCAAAGGAAAACGCAGACGCTGTAATGCCCGGATACACTCATCTTCAGCGCGCTCAGCCTGTGACGTTCGGTCACTATATGCTTGCTTACGCACAGATGTTCATTCGTGACGACTTGCGTCTCAAGGAAACTCTCGCTCGCACCTCCGTTTCTCCTCTTGGCTCCGGTGCACTTGCTTCCACAACATATCCCATTGACCGTCACCTTGTTGCAGAGCTGCTTGAACTGGGCGGTGTCACCGAAAACTCAATGGACGGTGTTTCCGACCGCGACTTCCTTATCGAGCTTGCTTTTGATCTTTCCCTCGTTATGATGCACCTTTCCCGCTTCTCCGAGGAGATCATTCTATGGTGCACAAATGAGTTCTCGTTCATCGAGCTTGATGATGCGTTCTCCACAGGATCATCAATCATGCCGCAGAAGAAGAATCCCGACATCGCAGAGCTTGTACGCGGCAAAACAGGACGTATTTATGGTGATCTTACCACTGTACTTACAATGATGAAGGGTATTCCCCTTGCGTACAATAAGGATATGCAGGAGGACAAGGAGGCAATTTTCGATGCTGTTGACAACGCAAAGCTGTGTCTTGAGCTGTTCGCATCCATGCTTGACACACTCACAGTAAAGCGCGACAATCTTCGCCGTGCGGCATCGGGTGGATTTATCAATGCCACAGACTGCGCTGACTATCTGGCACAGAAAGGACTTCCCTTCCGCGATGCATACCGTGTCAGCGGCAGACTTGTTGCTTACTGCATTGAGAACAAGACTGATCTTGAGTCTCTCTCCCTTGACACCTACAAAGAGTTCTCACCCATGTTCGAAAATGATGTTTACGAAGCCGTCAACCTTGACAACTGCGTAAACCGTCGCACAGTCTACGGCGGTCCGTCAAAGGAATCCGTTGAGAGACAGATTAAGATAGTAAACGCATATATCGACGCGCAGAAATAAAGAAAAAGTGCAGCCGGGTTCGGTTGCACTTTGTTTTTTTATTCCGCTTTATCTGTTCTGAATTTATCAAGCCAGTCAGGTATCTCTTTTCCCGCATATTTGTTGCGAATGTGAGTCTCCCACTCCAAGATCAAAGTTTCCCACGTTTTGCCCGTTGTATCCTCAACTGTGTCAGGTTGGATCATCATGTCATACACTGCATCCAGTCCGTAAATATCGGTGAGATATCGGTTAAACGAGATCATCGGATTTCTGCCGTAGTAGTAATCTGTGGGGTCAAAATCGTCATAAATGTAGGTGAGAATATCGTAGGTCTCGTAGTAGTCCGTATACTCATCTGCGTAAGTATGACCGGTGTACTCTTCAAATATTTCGTTCAGCTCCGGAGTTGTCAACACCATATCCTTTATAAGTTGTCTGGTGAAGTAGGAATTTATATGACCAAGCTCACAGAATGCCTGTGACTGCCACACTGCACCGAGGTCGGGATTCAGAAGATGCTCTAAATGATGGTAGTATTCGTGCAGGAATGCATTCATTATCGTTAATGTTATCTTTTGGTTTACGCTATTATAGAAGTTGGCTAGAGGCTTATCGTACAGCAATATCGCGCTCTCACCTGTAAGCCATTTGATCTCGACTACTCCCGCCTGCTCCTGTAAACCGAAGTATTCAACAGCCTCACTCATTTCGGAATCAAGTATCTCGGAAGTTCGGTAGATTGCGTCCCAGTCTCCGAAGAAGTAAATACTCTCATCATTCCTACCTGAGACCTCATCGCCGTATTGAGCTACATATGAGATCGCGAACTCATCGTCAATGAGCATCTCCGCGTAAGTGGTCATTATCCTCAGAGGTACGCTCTCGGAATAATAAGCGTAGCCAATACTTGAGCGTTCAAACTCAATTCCGGATCCCTTTGCGTATGCGGCAACAAGATCAAAATATTCGTCAAGCTGAGTGTCTATAGGCTGCGCGAGCATTGCATGCCAATCAAGCTTATTCATGATCTTAACAGAAAGTGCTTTGGAGTAATTAACAGTATCGGAGTCTGCAAATTCCTCTGTAAAGCAAGGGTACTGAAGATTCAATGCATCTGGGTTTTCAATTAAATATGCAGGAAGTAACTCGTCTGCAATATCCGTTATGTTGTCAGCCTCCCAGCCGAGATGAGCCGCAATCGCGTTTGACATAGCATAAATATAGCCGTAATCTGTATAATCGCCCCACAGTACTCCGAGGGTTGCGAGCACCTGCTGCCATGTATTCATGTGTGATATAGAAATATATACCTCGTCCTTATCGCTTTCACTGAAGCTGAAGCCGTAGTCTGTTCCATGTGCGGTTATTCCTTCCGTCGGCATGCCGCATTCTCCGAGAAATCCTAGCAACGTCCGCTCTGAATTTACAAAGTCATCTGCCACAGCCTTGTCAGCCGTAAAGCAGAAGAATGTGCCGTTGTCTGTTTCAGTTTTCAGCGCATCTCTTAACACCCAGTTGTCAACAAGTGAAGGATAAAGATAATATCCGCTTTTTGTAGAATAGCTGTAGGTTTCATCAATCGTGATGACCTCAGGCGGCATCTGTTTTTCGTTCGGTTCTGGTGAGCAGCTGCAAATACCTATTAACATCACAGCCGAAATAATCACAACACTGATATTTTTGAGAATTCTCATATATTGCTCCAATCCGTTTTTTTGATTATACCACACGTTCAAGCGACTGTCAATAGGAATCACAAAAATATAAGTTGTTTCGTAACACACAAATAGAAAAAGTGCAGCCGGGTTCGGTTGCACTTTGTTTTTTTATTCTCTCGCCTTGCGGCTGTTTTTATCACCTTTGCGGTGGACTGATTACTTCATGAACTTTTCAAATGCGAAGTAGCAGTCGCGCTCAGTCTCAACATACACCTCATCCCAAGAAACCTTGGCAAGTGCTACGCCGAGAAAGCTTTTTCCGTTGAGTCTGTGCTTGCCGTTAACAAGTGTTACGTCACAAGGGCACTTAATAGCTGCACGAGTAAATTCGATTACGTCGGATGCAGTTACAAGCTCGATTGCATAAAGATATTTGCCGTTACAGATCATTTTTACTTACCTCCTGATTTACTGTATATGGTGTCTTAATCTATGTAAACGGCGGGAAGTTTTGTGTACCGTGAAGTACCTTCCCAACCGACCACGGATATTATACTACGTTTTTTCGTAAAGTCAATACCTTGAAATCATCTTCTCCCTTTTCACCCGAAAACTGCTTCTCTGCGGCGTTTCTTTGTGCGTTTTGCATATACGAAATGACGACAATATATGCATATTAACCAACAAAAGCCGCAAAATATAAGTTCAGCCGCTTTTGGAGGTATATTTTCTCAATAATTACCTCCTGCTCTATGGGAATATGCACTAAAATTTTCGGAATACTAACAAAAAATGATTTGGCGGTGCTTTTATGGGAAACGGTTTACTGAAAATGCAAAAGCGGACCTTTATTATCTCTTCCGGCTCTGTAGTTGGTCAAAAAGAAAAACACGGACCACTTGGCGAGTTTTTTGATCTCAGCGGAGACGACAGATTCGGCAAAGATACCTGGGAAAAATCCGAGGCGGAGATGCAAAGACTGGCGCTTGGAATCGCACTTCGCAAGGCAGAATTAATGGAAGATATTGACGTTCTTTTTGCAGGGGACTTGATCAATCAGTGCATCTCATCGAGTTATGGACTTCTCGAATACAAGTTCCCTTTTCTCGGTTTGTTCGGAGCCTGCTCTACCTGCGCCGAGGGACTTCTGATGTCAGCGGTTTATGCGTCAACCGTCTCCACAAGATGCGCCGCTGTTACATCATCTCACTTCTGTTCGGCAGAGCGGCAGTTCAGATATCCCCTTGAATACGGAGGTCAGCGTCCTCCAACTTCTCAGTGGACCGTGACAGGCTCGGGGGCTTTCGTTGTCTCCTCCGATGTAGGTGATGTTCAGCTGAACAAGTCTAAATACGTGCCCGAAATCGTGGAGGTAATGCCCGGTCGAATGATTGACCGCGGTATCTCCGACGCCAACAATATGGGCGCAGCTATGGCACCGTCCGCTGTTGACACCCTTGAGAGATATTTCAGTCTGGGTCACGCTCCCGATGAGTTTGATCTGATCATTACGGGAGATCTCGGACGAGAAGGCAGCGGTATTCTTATTGATTTGTTATCCGCACGTGGCATTGACATATCAAAAAATCACGTTGACTGCGGCAATATGGTCTTCGAGCCAACCTCATCCGACACTCACGCAGGCGGCTCGGGTTGCGGATGCAGTGCGGTGGTTATGTCAGCCGACATACTGGAGAATTTGAGGCGCGGAAAGGTATCGGATATCCTCTTCCTTGGCACGGGAGCGCTTATGAATCCCATGTCGGTGAGTCAAGGACAAACGATCCCGGGAATTGCGCATCTATTGCATATCCGCGGGGCGGAAGTCGACAGTATCTGATAAATTGCACTTTTCATCTTGACAAATCATCCTCATTTTGTCATAATAGGTAGCATGACCCAATAAATCGAGGATAACATGAACAAGATAAAAAATAATATAAATAATGTGCTTCCCTGTATAATTTACGGTGGAATATGCGGAGCATTTACCGGTGCGACAATATTTTTCTTTAAGTTCGCGGCAAGCAGAGTTGAGGTGCTTTCGAAATATCTATATAACATCGCAAAGACATCGCCAATATATATTCTTCTGACATTTGCGGCACTTGTTTCACTTGCGCTCATTATGTTATTCATTCATAAAAAAGCTCCTGAATCAAAAGGCGGCGGAATTCCACGAAGCGAGGGAATTCTCAGAGGACTTTTGCCTCTCAAATGGCTAAGAACCCTTATCGGTACCGTAACGGGAAGCATGATAAGCTTCTTCGTTGGACTTCCTCTCGGTGGAGAAGGACCTTCCGTGCTCATCGGTACATCTATCGGTGGAATGTGTGTAAGCAGATCAAAAAACAAAAGCGCTTCAGGCAGATATGTCATGACTGGCGGTGCCGGAGCAGGTTTTGCAGTTGCTACAGGTGCCCCTCTCTCGGGAGTGCTTTTCGCCCTTGAGGAAATCCACAAGCGTTTTACTCCTCTGCTCGTGCTCACCGTTTCAATATCAGTAGTTTGCGCTACCTATGTTAACAGAGTGCTCTGCGGAGTGTTTGGCATAGGGCACGCGCTCTTTGATCTTGAGTATATCGGCAGCTTCAAGCTTGACAGTGTTCCCTTCTTGCTTCTGCTTGGCGTACTTGTCGCAGTAGCCGTCTCGATTTATGACGCCTCTATTGCCGCTGTAATTCGATTCACCTCAAAGCACAAGCGTCGCATAACTCCATTAGTAAAAATCTTGACCGTATTCATCGTTACGGGTATCTTCGGATTTATTTTCACCGACGGTATTTATAACGGGCACGGCCTTATTGATGAAATACTCCAAGGTAATCTCACCATAATGCTTCTCGTGGTGATTCTGCTCGTTCGGTTTGTTATGATGCTTCTTTGCACTGACAGTGGCGTTACAGGCGGTACGTTTATCCCCACTCTTGCCATCGGCGCGCTCGTTTCTGCGCTTATCTCCAAGCTTATGCCTGTTCTCGGACTTTCAGATGAGCTTGCAACCGCAGTAATTCTGCTTGGCATGTGCGCTTTCATTGGAGGCACACTCAGGGCTCCCCTCACGGCTATCGTGTTTTTCATAGAGCTCACAGGTCAGTTTAACGATGTATTCTTTGTTGCCATCGCAGTATTCACGGTAAACGCAATTACGGAGCTTATTCACCTTACTCCATTTTATGACAGTGCACTGGAAAGAATGGTTGAAAATCAGTACAAGGGTCGCAAGGCAGTAATTGCCCATTTCAAGGCAAAGATATCTCCCGATGCTTTCGTAGTCGGAAAGACCGTGCGAGACGTAATGTGGCCCAGTTCAACTGTCGTTGTAAGCATAAAACGGGAAAACGAAGATGGCAACGATACGGACAATGACGGTGAGAAAAAGCTGTATGCAGGAGACACTATCGTTCTTCGTTCGCAGTATTATGATGAAAGTGAAATTACTGCTCTGCTTCGTGGGCTACTGGGCAAGGACGCAGATATACATAAGATGGCATAATTTTACATCACTGCCGTCTTACCTATGTTTGAGTGAGGTGGCATTGTGGAAATATTCCTTAATCTTATCAAAGCTTTTGCAGTCGGCGGACTTTTTTGCGTTATTGCTCAGATATTTATTGACAAAACAAAGCTTACTCCCGCCAGAATACTTGTGGGATACGTTGTAGCCGGTGTGATAATCGGCGGACTCGGCCTGTATAAGCCACTTGTCGACTTTGCCGGAGGAGGCGCAACAGTTCCTCTGTCGGGATTCGGCTTTCTCATAAGCGACGGCGTGAGAAAGGCTGTTGACAACGATGGATTTGTTGGAATACTGACAGGCGGACTGAGTTCTACCGCAGGAGGCATCACCGCAGCAATGTTCTTCGGACTTGTTGCCGCCCTTATCTTCAAAAGCAAGCCAAAAAACAAGCAATAATCATATTCCCGTCAGGCCTCGGCTTGTCGGGAGTTTTGCTTATATGAGTGTCAATCATCTTGACAAATACACACTAAAATGGTAATATGTAGAGAGAAAAATACTCTTTATTTTGAAAGGATGATATTATGTTTACAAGTGCTAAATGGATCTGGAGAAAAGACGAGGCTATGGCGGACGAGCACGTTGATTTTGTTGACAAATTCGTCGCAAAAGCAGGTGCTTCCTATACCCTCACCATCGCATCGGATTCAAATTATGCTTTATATATAAACGGTACACTTGCGGCTTTCGGCCAGTACGCTGACTACCCGAAATACAAGGTAGCAGACGTAGTTGACGTGACTGATTTTATTCGGGAGGGCGAAAACCGTGTGGCTATTGTTGTGTGGTACTACGGAATCAAGAACACCTCCACCTACTATATCGGTGATGCAGGTCTTATCTACGAGATCAAGGATAGCGCGGGCAAGATCCTCTGCTCTTCAAGTGAGGAAACATTGTCCCGTCTTTCTCCCGCTTACGTTCAGCACAAGGGAGATCTGATATCCGGTCAGCTCGGGCTTACATACCGCAGAAATGAGCAGGCGGCTGACAATTTTATCTCCGAAGACGTCCCCGGATTTGAAAAGAGCCGTATTGTTGAGGGAATATCCTATAAATTCTCTCCTCGCCCCATAAAGAAGCTTGAGCTTCGTGACCGTCTCCCAGCTCGCATTTGTCAGCAAGGTACTTTCAACTATACCTGCGACCGCGAGACAGGTCCCAACCTTCAGCACGCGGCACTTTCGTTCCATTTCGTAATAAGCATGGCATCCGATTGCGGCTTCAATCCTGTTCTGAAGGACGGAGGAAAAGCGGTACATATGAAGGCGCCCGAATACGCAGACGGCGGCATTTACTTCATAGTTGACATTGGCAGCGAAACCTCCGGATTCATTGATCTTGATATCGAAGTGCCCGAGGACTGCCGCATTGATATAGGCTGGGGTGAGCATCTGGCAGACGGACGCATCAGAACGGCAGTTCCTCAGTTCTGGAGTGAATTCTTTGCTAAAAAGGGCCACAACTCCTTCTTCGATCCTTTCCGCAGAATGGGATGCAGATATATTGAATTCTTTGTCCACAGCAGAGAAGTTAAAATCAACTACGCAGGTCTCCGACCTACAGTATATCCTCTGAATGTTAAGAAATATAAGAGCGGAAATCTCCTCCGCGACACTATTTACGAGGTATGCCAGAACACGCTTATCCAGTGTATGCACGAGCATTACGAGGACTGCCCCAACCGTGAGCAGGCGCTTTACACTCTTGACTCTCGAAACCAGATGCTCTGCGGATACTATGCTTTTGGCGAGACTGAATTCCCACGCGCTTCTCTCCGACTTATTGCAGAGGGCCTTACAGACGAGGGGCTTCTCACTCTCTGCTATCCCAGCGACATGGATCTGCTTATTCCCTGCTATTCCTGCGCTTACATTATTCAGACAGCTGAATACATTGAGCACAGCGGAGATGCTACCATTGCAGCAGAATGCTTTGATGTTCTCAGCACACTAATTACAACTTTCGTAAACCGAATGGATGAAAAAGCTTCAGGTCTTGTTCCTAACTTCTCCGGTCACAAAAGATACTGGAACTTCTACGAATGGCAGCCCACTCTCATGGGCGAAACAGAGCTCAAAGATTACTCATGTATTGACGGACCTCTAAACGCGTTCTTCTCACTCGCACTTCAGTCAATGGCTTACATCTGTACCGCCACAGGTCTCGGCGACGCACAGTATTACCGCGATCTCGCTGATACAATTAACCGCGGTATTGCCATAGAGCTTTACAATAAAGAAACCGGCCTCTTTGAAACTCGCATTGGTAAGGACACAGGACGCTACAGCGTACTTAGCAATGCGCTTTGTCTCCTCTGCGGCGCGGCTGACGGTCTTGACTTAACGAACATTCTCCGTATTCTCGCAGTAAACGGAAATGACGGACTCGACTACGAGGTTATCCCCAACACTCTTAGCATGAACAGCTTCAGATTCGATGCTCTGTTGAGAGTTGATCGTGAGAAATACAAAAATATTATTCTCGACGAGCTTGACCGCGACTATCTCTACATGCTCCGCGGCGGTGCTACATCATTCTGGGAAACAATCATGGGAGAAAGCGACATCATCGGTGTCTGCGGTAGCCTTTGCCACGGCTGGTCAGCGCTTCCCATCTACTACTACGAAATTCTTGACAATTAACGGAGTCGGTATGAAATTTACTTTTACCGTTAACACTACTTCGCTTGGCTCAGAGAGCATTTCGCTCTCGTCCGAGCAGCAGTTTCCGGTTATTTTCAGCGCTAAAGGTCTCGATTTTACCGTAAACAGAGCTATAATTCACAGCGTTCCCGAATACACGTTTTCATTTGTGCCAAGCGAGGCTATACCTCTTCACTCGGTAACCGTGACAGTTTCCTTTGCCGACAACACGATCGGTGAAAAATATCCCCTGTATCTCTATGACAACAGCCTTTGTACCAACACCTTTGCCATGATCAAGATGCTTGATGCGGACTCAGGTGATGTGAAGCGTTCCAGAGAGCTTGTAATGTTACACAACGGAAAAGGGGATCTGTGTGCCGCATTCACTACGTACAACAGATTCTACACAGAGTTCAGAGTTGACAACAAGGCCGTCACCGCTTTTTATGCCCTTGAAGACAAGGAAGTTAAGATCGGTGAAGAATATGTGCTTGAGTCACTTGTGATAGACGACACTCTTGGCGGAATTGATTTCTTTGACACCTACGCGGATATAGTGCGCGAGAAATACTCTATTGGTGAAATGAAACCTATTCCTGCAGGCTGGTCCTCCTGGTCCTGCCTCTACGGTGAGGTGACCGAAGATATTGTGGCAAAGCAAGCGGAACTTGTCCGTGACAAATGGCTACCTCTTGGTGCCGACCTCATTCAGATCGACGACGGTTGGCAAAAGGGCGGCTCATTCGGCGGATATTGGACAAACGAACCTGACGCTTTCGCCGGTGGAATCCCTGCACTGAGAGAAAAGATAAATGCCCTTGGGCTTCGTCTAGGGCTTTGGATGTCTCCCGGACTTATCGTTGACGAATCGGAGATGTTTGACAAGATAAACAGCTGTCTTTTGAAGCGTAACGGCAAACTGATCAAGTCATTTGGCGGAGATGAGGCACTTTCTGCAACGAAAAACGGCTCTGTTTATTCTCTTGATATCGGCAAGGAAGAAGTGCTCGGGTACATTCGCGAGATCTTTACACGAGGTCGTGATGAGTACGGCGCGGTCTACTTTAAGGTTGACTTTATTATGAATCTGCTTTTGCGCCTTGTCAGCGACGGAAGCCGAGTGGAGTACGAAAACGGCTACGCAGTTGAGCTATACAGGCGGTATGTTGGTGAGATACGCAAAACTGTTGGCGAGGATATTTTCCTGCTTGCCTGCGGTGCACCTATCGGAGAGTCTGTTGGAATCTTTGACTCCGTTCGTATTTCTCCCGATATTACCTGGGCAGGAGCGTCAAGTCCGAATCACTACGGTCCGTGGAATCTTGTCCGCGACTGTGCTGTGTCTGCATTTCTCCGCAGTCCTATGCATAACAAGCTGTTCATTAACGACCCTGACGCGCTTCTCGTGCGAGATTTTATCACCGACAGATGCGATGACGGCCTCTCACTCACCTATGAGGAAGCAAAAATGTGGGCAACTGTTGTAGCCATGAGCGGTGGACATATTCTTCTTAACGAAGAGATTGACAGGCTCCCCGAGGAAAGGCAGTCACTCTTTACTCGCATTCTTCCGTCTCTCGGAATCCCTGCAAGACCGACTGATTTCTACGAATTCCCATACTGCACCGAGACGTATATCGACTGCGGTGATGCTCGTCTTGTTGCGCTGTACAACTGGTGTGATGAAGATAGCGAAAAGATCTTCAAAAATCCATATAACTCCCCTGCCGTGCTTGTTGACTGCTGGAGCGGTGAGTCCGTTGCTGTTGTTGAAGATGAAATCCGCTTCACTCTTTCCTCTCACACAACACGCGCGTTCCTTGTTAGACCTCTCAGGGAAGGTTTCCTCTGGTCTGACGGCAACTTCTATCTCGGCATCAGCCAAAAGAGCGGACGGGAGTATCACTTCTATCCTTCCACCGCTCCTGACGGCTTTGTTAAGGTTGAAAGTTCCCATATCGACGGGCTGTACGTAAAAGAATAAAAAACAAGGCTTCGGGATCGCTCTCGAGGCCTTTGATTTATTTAGTTATATAAATTCTTCTACTATTTTTGCAAATTCTTCAAGTCCAAGTTTGTCTTCTTCACTGAATCGGTCAAGCACGGGGCTGTCGATATCAAGCACGCCAACAACCTCACCGTTCTTTCGAAGAGGTATCACAATTTCCGAGTTTGACGCACCGTCGCAAGCGATATGCCCCGGGAAATCATGGACATTGGGTACAAGCAAGGTACTGTTAAGGCTTACCGCTGTTCCGCACACTCCTTTGCCGATTGGTATCTCTATGCAGGCGGGCTTCCCCTGGAATGGGCCGAGCACGAGTATCCCATTTTCTATAAGATAGAACCCCGCCCAGTTGAGCCTGTCAAGTGTCTGATATATAAGCGCTGATGCATTGGCAAGATTGGCGATTTTATGAGGAACACCGTCTGTCAGTGCCTGAAGTTCTTTACACAGTTTTTTATAGTTTGTCACATCTGCCTCCGATAGTAATTTCATACATCAATTATAACATACTGCAGCTTTGTAATCAAGCATTTTAATGCTCCATAACGCCGAAATCTATTGACTTCAAGAGGCAAAAAAGGTAAAATATAAAGTAGATAATTATGGCTATATTGGGAGAGAGGAGGGGGATCATGACGGGACTTATTTCTGACATTCAGCGTGCGTCACTTCACGACGGATACGGTATCAGGACCACTGTATTTTTCAAAGGATGTCCGCTCTCGTGCAGTTGGTGCCACAATCCCGAATGCATAGACACAAAGCCGCAGATGCTCTTCTATCCTGAGAAATGCATTGGCTGCGGAATGTGCGACGAGGGTTGCTATGCAGGCGCAAAAGTTGTGTGCGGCAAAGAGATGACTGCTGAAGAAGTGCTTTCAGAAGTATCACGGGATATCTCCTATTATTCCGGTGGCGGCGGTGTTACCTTCTCGGGCGGCGAGCCTTTCATGCAGGCGGATTTTCTCCGTGAATGTATCGCGCTCTGCAAAAATGCAGGTATCGGATGTGCTGCCGAGACCTCGATGATCTACTTTAACGAGGATATATTCCGCTCTCTCGACTTCGTAATGACGGACTTCAAGATTTTGGACAGCGATACACACAAAAAACACACAGGTGTGCTGAATGAGGTAATTAAGGAAAACTTCGTACGCCTCAACACCCTCGGCATACCGATTATTGCGCGCACTCCAGTAATTCCCGAGATAGATCAAAAAATCGACAAAATTTCTGAATTTCTTCAGAGCCTCGATAACGTAGTAAAATATGAGCTTCTGCCATACCATCCCCTTGGAAAAGCAAAGGCGGCAGCTCTCGGAATAGATACGGTGCACTTCACAACACCAACCAAAGAACAGATGAAGGAGCTGAACAAATATGCTTTCATACGCTGACAGACTCCGCGCAATGCGTAAAACAAAGATAGTACATACATTCGAAAAGAAGAAGCAGAACGGCCACACGGACCTCGACGACTTCGGAACGGTTCCCGTAACTCCCGAATATGACGTTGATCCTTGGTACAACAGCTCAAACGGCAGTTTCTACGGCTACGACGGAATGAGCGAGAATTTCTGCCGTGTAATTGACGCTCACGAGCCTTACGTCGATCCTATGGAAATGCTCTGCGGACGTTGGCGTGATATGCTCATCAACTACAGAGGTGACATTCACTTTATGCCCGACTGGCTGAAGGAAAAGAAAAAGAATACAGAGTTTCTTGCCTCAATAACCGATCAGTGGGCAAAAAGCTGGGATGAGCAGCGCTTCCCTTATGATGAACTCAAACCTCTTCAGGAGAAATACAACATTCAGACAGGCATCGACAGCGACGCTCACTTTGCCTGCGATTACAGAATCGGCTTTGAGCTGGGCTTTGGCGGTTTCCTCGATAAGATAGAAAAATACCGCAAGATCAATCCCGATAAATCTGCGTTCTATGATGCCGAGGAAAAGGTAGTTCGTGCAATTATTCGCTTTGTTGATCGCCACATTGACGAGATCAAGCGCATGATTCCCGAAGAAAACCGTCCCGAGATAAAGGAAAATCTCGAAGAAATGCTCAAAACTTGCGAGGCAGTACGACTTGGCGCGCCAAAGACTCTCCGCGAAGCTTGTCAGTGGACTGCGTTCTTCAACTGCGCTTCCAGAATATACACACGAGACGGTGCAGGCTTCCAGCTTGACACGCTGCTTCTTCCCTTTTACGAAAATGATGTAAAGAACGGCATTCTTGACGACGAGACAGCGAAGTTCCTTATTGCGAATCTTCTGCTTATTGATCCTCATTACTATCAGATCTCTGGCATTGACGAAAATGACCGCGACATGACGTCTCATCTGTCCTATCTCATTCTTGACGCCGCCGACAGCCTCAATATTGCGTGCAATCTCACTGTCCGTGTTCACGAAAACTGCGACAGAAAGTTCCTACGCCGTGCTGTTTACTATCTTCTCAAAAACAAGAACGGCTGGCCGCGATTCTGCAACGATAAGGCGCTGGCTGAAGGATACATGCGCACGGGTGCTGACAAAAAGACTGCACGCGAGAGAATTGCCGTGGGATGCAACTGGATGGCTGTACCCGGCAAGGAATTCCCCATGAACGACGTTGTCAAGATCAACATTGCAAAGGTGCTTGACGAGTCGCTGAAGGACATGAAGAATGAGGAAAACAAGTCAACCGAGCGACTTTTTGAAATATACAATGCTCATCTGAAGAAGGCCGTTGAGGTCACTGCTGCCGGAATCAATCTTCACCTTGACCATCAATGGGAGGTTACACCCGAGCTTGTTATGAATCTGATGATGCACAATACTCTCGAGCGTGGCGAGGACATTTCCCGCTGTGCGGAGCTTTATACAGTTGGCATTGACGGTGCAGGACTTGCAGTCGTTGCAGACTCATTCGGTGCTCTAAAAGCGAGAGTTGAAAACGAAGGTGTGCTGACCTGGGACCAGGTTTACGATGCTCTTGAGAACAACTTTGACAACGAAAGAGTGCGTCTTATTCTGAACTCTGCGCCGAAATACTGCCAGGGCGGTACTGTTTCCGACGAGTGGGCGAAAAAGCTTACAGAGAGCTGGGTTAGTACTGTACGTGGACAAAAAATGCCCGAAGGCCGTCAGCTTGTTCCAGGTTGGTTCAGCTGGGCAAGAACGATCGAGTACGGCTCAAAGGTTGGCGCAACTCCAAATGGCAGACGTGCGGGTGAGCCTATCTCCCACGGTGCAAATCCCAACCCCAGATTCAGAGTTGACGGCGCTCCCACAGCTCAGTCGTGCGGCATTGCGTCCGTTCAGTGCGGTTACGGCAATACTGCTCCCCTGCAGATCGAATTTGACCCATGTGTAGCTGCAGACGAGAACGGAATTGATATAATCGAGCGCTTCATCATCGCGCATTTTGAACAGGGCGGCACGCTTATCAACATCAACGTACTTGACGGAGATACTCTTGCACGCGCTCACGAAAATCCCGAGCTGTACCCCGATCTTGTTGTTCGAGTAACCGGCTTTACAGCGTACTTTGCTACTCTCTCTCCCCAGTTCAGACAGCTTGTTGTTGAGAGATTTTTGCATGGGGTGTGAGATGGAAACCGGTAAAATGATAACCACCAGCTTCTCCTATAAACCCGAAGCCGTGCAAAATCCTTATATTGGATTCATGAGCTTCCAGCATTTCCGCGGTGAGGCACTCTATTCAGACGTAGTCGTACGTCCCGAGGGAAATATGCTTGAAACTGAGGATCTTGAGTGCTATCCTGTTCCAGCTCACGTTCCCGAAAACGGCAGAGATGAGGGCTATTATCCCGACACTTCCGTTGTGTACATTCGCACCCTTTGGAAAGAGTTTGAGCCTCAGCGCGGTGTTTACAACTTCAAATTTATCAGTGATATTATTGAGGAGGCAAAGGCTCATGGTCAGTCGCTTATTTTCCGTCTCATGCCACACAGCACATGTGCGCGCGACGACGTACCCGATTGGCTTCGTGAGATGATCCCCTGTCCTGCGAGACCTGACGGAATGAGAGTCAAGGATTCCCCGACAGATCCGCGCTTCCTCGAATATTTCGGTGAGGCTATCCGCGTATTCGGAAGGTATTTTGACAAGGAGCCTACGCTCTACGCCATGGATATCTGCATGCCCGGCGCGTGGGGTGAGGGTCACAATCTGCATCTTTACCCCGATGAAGACCTTAAAAAGCTGGTTGACATTTATACAGAGTCATTCAAGAAAACACAGCTCATCGGACAGATAACCAATCCCGAGATGGTACTTTACGCAAACAAAACTGTCCCCGTTGGTTGGAGAGGCGACGGCTTCGGTGACCCACATCACATAAACGCTCGCTATCCTGTTCGTGTTTCACGCCTTGAAGACATCTGGAAGACCGCGCCCGTGTCATTTGAGTCATATTGGTGGCTGGGCGAGTGGATGAGAAAGGGTTGGGATATTGACGAGATCATCGCGCTCTCTCTTAAGTGGCATATCAGCTCGTTCAACGCAAAATCCCTGCCGATCCCTCACGAGTGGCGAGAAAAGATTGACAACTGGGTGGCTACTATGGGCTACCACTATATTATTGAGAGCTTCTCGTATCCAATAAACGCTAAAGTCGGTGACAGGATAAAGCTGAGTCTTGTGATAAACAATGTGGGCGTTGCGCCTATATACAAGAAGATCCCGCTTCACGTTTCTCTTGTTAACGGATTCTCTTCGATTGACTTTGAAACTGACGTTGACATCACGAAATGGATGCCCGGTAAGACTGAAGTGGAGATCATCTTGCCCATATCGTCGAGCATATATTCCGCTGCTTACGATATCGAGATCGGCATATTCGGCGACTCTCTTCCCACAGTTCACTTCTGCACGGACGCTGAACAGGACGGAAACTACTACAAAGTCGGAAAAATCAATATCAAATAATGAGGTACATTATGCAAGCAATTTGGGCTAAAGCACCGCTTAAGGAGATGAACGTTCAGTATACCTTCCAGTATACTTTCATTCCAAATGATAACACGCAAATCAAACTTGCCGCCTCCAATCTCTACCGCATTTTTGTGGGCGGTGAGCTTATCGGATACGGACCTGCACGCGCCGCACACGGTTACTGCCGTATTGACGAGTATTCTCTCTCAAAATGGGCAGGCAAAAGCGTTACGGTATCTGTCGAGGTGTATTCCGCGCAGGTAAACAACTACTACATAATTGAGGAAGACCCGTTCTTCGCCGCAGAGATCGCAAATGGGGACGAAACAATTGCCACCGCCCGCGACTTTGTCTGCTACAGAATGACCGAGCGAGTTCAGAACGTTCGCCGTTTCACTTTCCAGCGTGCGTTTAATGAGATATACCATCTCGATAGCGATCCGCGGGATTTCTTCGCGGGTAGTGTAGGCGAGCGCACTCCTGTAGATGTAGTAGATGTGCCAATGAACATGACACTTCCCCGAAACGTCCATTATCCAAAGCTTAATACACTGTACGGCAAGATGATCGAAAGCGGCAAGCTTACAGAGGTAAAAAAGCCTGAGCGATTGTTCTTTGATTCCTCAGATGCCGACGGTAAGGAGATTCGCGGATTCCTTGCTAATGAGATTGACGAGGACTCAGCAGATGAGATCACAAATTACAGTTACTCCGCTGACAAAGAGCTGAACGGTAACAGAATCGGTGCGATGGAGTACAGAATATTTGACTTCTCACGCACTCTCACAGGGTTCTTCACTTTTACCGCAAAGGCAAGCTGTGATACTGTACTTTACATTACCTTTGACGAGCTTGCTACCAAAAAAGACGGCTACACAGAAATCAATCCCCTGCCGAACAACTGCGTGAACGTACTCAAATACACTCTAGCAGCGGGAGAATATCACCCTATATCTTTTGAGGCTAACTCCGCACGGTTTGCTTGCGTTTCCGTTACTGAGGGTGATGTTGACTTCACCGACTTTGGCATGGTGCTTTATGAAAACCCTGATGCAGCAGATTTCAAATACGACTACCATGACGACGAGCTCAACAGCATCGTTGCGGCGGCTGTAAATACTTTCGCGCAGAATGCAGTGGACGTGCTGACCGACTGTCCATCACGTGAGCGTGCAGGTTGGCTCTGTGATGCGTTCTTCTCCTCAAGAGCGGAATATCACTTTACAGGCGACAATCTTGTTGAGCGCAATTTCCTCGAAAATTATCTGCTCTGCCCTCAGCTTCCCGAGCTTCCCGAAGGAATGATCCCCATGTGCTATCCCTGCGACCACAAGAACGGAACGTACATACCTAACTGGAGTATGTGGTACATCCTTGAGATCGGTGAACACGTTAAGCGCACGGGTAACAGAGAGGTTGCAGATCTCGCAAAGGACAAGATATACCGCCTTGTGAAGTTCTTCGAGAAGTACTACAATGAGTACGGGCTTCTTGAAAACCTTGACAGCTGGGTGTTCATTGAATGGAGTATGTGCAACACAGAGCACTATATCAAGGGTCTTAACTACCCTTCAAATATGCTTTGGGCATATACACTTGAGGTTGTTGCAGAGCTTTACAATGACCCTGCACTTGCACAAAAGGGTGCGCAGATGAAGGAAGCGATCCGCCGTCTTGCATGGAACGGAACTTACTTTGAAGACAACGCGGTACGTGACGAAAACGGCAAGCTCCAGATGACCGGTCACACCACAGAAACCGCACAGTACTACGCCTTCTACTTCGGTGTTGCCGATCCTGATGAATACCGCGATCTTCTCGATCTTCTACTGAGCACATTCGGTCCGAGGCGAGATGCAATGACAGTGCTTCCCGAGGTGCACCGTTCCAACGTGATCGTGGGATTCTATCTCAGACTGGAGCTGCTCCTCAGACTGGGACTCAAAGATATGGTAATTGACGACTGCCGCGCACTCTTCTCAAGGATGGCAGATCTCACCGGTACTCTTTGGGAGCATGCAGGATTCGGCGCGAGCCTTAACCACGGTTTCGCATCCTTTGCAGCTATATGCATTGATGAGGCTATGAAATAAATAAAAAATAAAGCAGAGAGATTCGTTCTCCCTGCTTTTTTTATTTTGTTGACTTTATTTTGTGATATTCTCCATAAGCTGATCTGCTGTCATGTTGTCAGCTCCAATGCGCTTCATTGCGTAAAGCGACTGTTCAAGCCCCTTTATCACAGTTGCAACGCCCCACTTGGTGGAGACAGACATCACAACGCCTTTCTCACGCAACACAGCTAAGATGTTATCGTTGTAATAGCCCTCTGGGAAAGACAGCACTCGGATCTCCTCTCCCGTGATGCCGCTTAGCTGCTCCTTGGATCGCTGAACGTCCGCACGGATCGCATCGAGATATTCAGCCTCACTTTCACCGCCAAGCTGTGCCATTGTTGTGCGTGCAACTCCCGTTTCGTAAGCCTCGGACTGGTGCATATCGTAGGTGTGGCTGCCTATGTCAATAACACCGGAAGAAACCATTTCCTGCATCTGCTTTTCATCGAAATGAGGGGTGATAGGGTTGTCAGTATCTTTATAGGTGTCACATCCAACGGAATATCCGATAGCAAACACCGTCGCACACATGCCATACTTTTCGAGTAGCGGGTATGCCCTCTCGTAGTTGCTCAAATATCCGTCATCAAAGGTGATTACAACAGGCTTTTCGGGAAGAGTTGTGCCATATGTAACGTAGTCATACAGCATGTCAAAGGTAACGGTGGTGTAACCCTCATCAGCCAGCCGTTTCAGATGCGCTTCGAGCTCAGATTCCGAGATCGCCATATCACTATCCCCATCATCGGTGATATTGTGGTACATGATGATAGGAACGCGAGTAGCAATGTTATCTTCCGATACTCCTGAAGCATAAGGGTATGCTATCATGTAATCGTTTACGTTTTCAGCCGTCACATAATGGCCGAAATCCGCAGGGATATAAATAGAGTCATCCTCGAATATCCTTGCCATTGCCATGTAACCTACGTTATTACGGAAGTGGGTACTGTCGTAGAAATATCTCTCCTCAAAGCTTACTGATGAGTAAGAGAAATCCCAATAGTCTGTTACCTCTGCAAGAGAAGTATAGAAATTCTTTACGTCTTCCATGTCAAAGAACTTCATCCAGTCAGTGTAAACGGGAGCAGTTACTACGATCAGATTTACCCCGTTCTCTTCACACGCTGTCACTATCTGCGAAATGCTTTCCATGCACTCCTCAATGTAAGGCATTGTATAGTTTGCCGTGGGATAATTCGTGAATACAGGATATGCCTTGTAGTAATCGTTGAGATCAGCTATAGGCTCGATATCCCGTCGTCTCTTATCATATGCACCCGTTTCAGCATCGAAAATATTGTAGCTTTGAGACAGCCACGTTCTTTCCTTGTAAGCCTTAATCTTCGAAATACCATACTCGGGGTTAAGGAAAAGATATCTGCCATAGTACTCAAGCTTTGATGTGCCGTCAACATTCGGATGCATTGAATGTGTGTACTTGTTCGGCTCGTCTCCATAGTACACGCCGTTGTCGATATAAACGTTCAGTACGATGTTTTTTACGGTGTAGTTCTCGATAATATAGTCCACCGTCTGCTCTACGTCCAGCATATCAGCGCCGTACATTATGAGGTTGTAGAAATTTGCATCGAGATACTTATTCAGCGCATCCACAGGGAAAGACGAGGTGGATGAACAGCCGATAACGTACGAATCGTACTCCTCGTGATGCTTGTCAAGATACGCTATCTTTGCAGCACGGGGATTGTTCGTAATGTTGTAGGAATACCAATCCATAATTGGGTCACCGAATATACCGAACGGGTCGGTTAAGATATTGAATCCGCATAGCAGAATAGCAATAAGAAGAACTGTGGAGACAAACATTATGATCCACTTGCCCGATGTCATGGTATCACCTCGATTCTTTCAGAAATTAATACTGTTTGTAGATAAATTCGGATGAAATATAGCTTCCGCGCATTATTCCGAAGAGAAGAATTACCATTAGCGGAATAAATATCGCGATCCACTGAACAAATGCGTTCTTTTTTGCCAAAGCTGCGGTTACAGAGCCTCTGTATTCCTCGTACCACTCATAAATGAGCATGGCAAGAACGGAAATGGCAACGATCCACAGATCCCTTGCTGTCAGTCCCATGCCCAGAATGGTTCCGTTCCACAAGTCTGAGAGAGCAAATGTTGCGGGAGTGAATGTATGAATAACAAGGGAAAGCGCAACAAGAAGTCTGGGGGAGCGTGTAATGTATCTGCCGATAAACACGATAAAGCAGGTTCGAACCATACATACTACCTGCCACCACTTTGCCTCTGACTTGATGTGAAGCTTGTTTTTCAGCTTGCTGTAGGGTTCCGCAAGAAGAAGCGACGAAGTAATGATTGCACCGTTCCAGAAGCCGTAGGCGATATATCTGAAGTTTGCGCCGTGCCATATACCGATTATCAGGTACACAACAAATGTTGCGGCAGACGTTGCAAGTATTTTGCCAAGCTTACCGCCGATTCGGTCTCTTGCCCATTTACCAAGCTTCGCAAAGGGCTTTGACAGCGACAGCGGATAGAATACGTAGTCACGCATCCAGCCGCCAAGGGTAATGTGCCAGCGTCTCCAATGCTCGGATAGAGACGTCGCAAAGATCGGACGCTTGAAGTTTTCCTCAAGCTCGATTCCAAGAAGTCGCGCCGCACCTCTGGTAATATCAATTCCGCCTGAGAAGTCGCAGTAGAGGTTGATGCAGTACATCATTATGGAAAACGCGGTAACAGCCCCGCCGTAGCCGTTATAGTCAGCGAAGAATGTGGTCACGATTACAGCAGCTCGGTCCGCTATGACCATTTTCTTGAAGTAACCCCACATCATTATCTGAATACCCTCTCGGATATTGTCAGTATTCAGCGGGTGATACTCTGTAAGCTGATGGCCCAGCTTGTCAAAACGGCTGATCGGTCCCTGCACCATCTGCGGGAAGAAAGATGTAAACAGAGAGAACTTCAGAATATTCCGCTCCGCCTTATACTTGCCGCGGTACATGTCCACAACATAGCCTGTTGACTGGAAAATGTAGAATGACACTCCAAGGGGCATGAGAAAGCTGGGCGCAGTAACAGAAAGCTCCGCACCGAAAACAGAGGCCGCCTTTGACACAGTCTCAAGCGCAAATCCAAGATACTTCAGCATGAAAAGCATACCGAAGTTGAGCAGAAGAGTAACTGCAACAACTGCCTTCTTCTGCCCCTTTAGTTTTTCCAGCGCTTCCTTTTCGGTTTTCGGTATTTCCTTGCGCTTTACATTCAGCCGCTGAAGTAAAATTCCCGCCGCATAAGTGGTAACTGTGGTAAAGACAAGGTAGAGTACCGTTTTTGCGCCGCCCCACATGTAAAACGCAAGGTTCGCGCACAGAAGCAGCATCCACTGCACCCTCTTCGGTACTATGTAATAAAGCAGCACCACCGCGGCAAGGAACAAAATAAACGTTCCTGAAATAAAGTACATATTTTATGCCTGCTTTTTGCGGATAAGATTCATCATATCCTCTGCAGAGTTGAAGTTTTCGGGCATAAGATCGTCGACGTATATCTCAACATCAAACTCGCCCATGATCTCGTTAACAATGGACACGATATCAAGAGACTCGATAAGTCCATCGTCAATGAGAGATTTTTCGTTTTCGAAATCCACGTCAGGGCAAATGCCTGAAAGGATCTCAATAAGCTTTTGCATATCGTAATTCATATTCCATTCCTCTTTTCGGAAATTATTTCGTAATCAGCACATCAGACCTCATTCCGTCTTCCGTGTAGCCGTATTTTTTATAGACACTCAAAGCGGGAGTATTGTCATCTCTGACCCAAACCGTGCTGCCACCGCGTGTCATTGCAAGATAATGCCGCACCAATTCCCCGCCAATTCCGCGCCCTTGCATATACTTTTCTACTGCAAGATGGCGAAGCTCAGTTCCGTTTTTGGTTCTTGTATAGTGAAGCAGTCCCACGGGCAGTACTCCTTCGCGGTACACGAGGATACGCTGATCCACTATTGCCGCCTGTATCGCTTCACCGCTTGGTATGCAGGCCGTGCGTGTGTCAAAGCATCCGAACATTATCTCGTACACGTGCTTGAGTTCACAAGGTAAAGCAGGTGAAACGTTGCCATCCGTACACTCGATATGTTCCTCTTTTCTGCTCATTCGCTGTCGTCTGAACATGAGGGAAAATCCCTGTGACTGCAGATATGCCGATGCGTTTTTCAGCGCCGTATCCCGCTCTCTGTACGGGATCTCCACAACGGTATTCGACGGGAAAGCGCACAGTTCGCTATCGGTGTCCGATATGTAAAAGTTCAGGATGCCGTGGCTCGTGCGGTTTCTGATGATATAGAGATTCCCGCCCTGCTCGACAACTGAAAGTCTGCCACCGTCTATCTCTTCCGCCAAGGCAGACGAAGACAGAAAATTATTCGTGGCAACCCCTCGCACAAAATGTCGCTTTATGATATCCGACAGCTCTGCCAAAGATTCAATTTTTCTCATTGAAATACTGCTCCTTCAGTAGTTTTCTGTCGATCTTACCGTTAGGGTTAAGGGGCATTCTGTCAACCTTGCGCCAAACGTTCGGAAGCATATACTGGGGTACTCGCTTTTTCATTTCAGCCGCTACAGCTCCAACATCAGCATCCGCTTCAGTCTGCATAACGCATATTATCTGATCTTCAGCGGAATCGAAGAAGCAAATACCCGCCTTTACGCCACTGACAGCAAGAAGCGCGGTTTCAATTTCGCCAAGCTCGATGCGATAACCCATGTGCTTTATCTGGTCATCCCTGCGAGAGAGGAAGATAAGCTCACCGTTTTCGTTGTATTTTGCAATGTCACCCGTGCGGTAAAGTCTGTCGGGATAGCTACTGTTCAGAGGATTCTGAATAAAAGCTGCCGCTGTTTTTTGGTGGTCTCCCAGATATCCCAGCGCAAGTCCGATTCCGCGTACGCAGATCTCACCGGGTTCGCCGTCTGCTACAGGCTTCAGCTCTTCGTCAAGCAGGATTATTTCCTTATTCTTGCAGGCTTTACCGATCGGAATCGGCTCACCGTCTGCAAAATCCCGCTCGAGATCATAATATGTACAGTCCACGGTAACCTCTGTAGGTCCGTAGAGATTGGTGATCTTTATATCGGGCACCGCACTCTTCCAGAGATTCACATGACGAGCAAGGAGTGCCTCGCCGCCGAGAATTGCTCGTTTTACGGTCGTTGGAGTTTTTTTCTCGAACACGCCGGAATCTGCAACTATTCTGAATGCGGACGTTGCCCAGATAAGAGACGTGACGCCGCGCTCGTTCAAATAGTCAACCAGCATGATCGGGAACATGAACAGCTTTTTCGGGAGAATATGTGTAGTGCAACCGTTGCGGAGCGTCTGGTATATATCCTTGACCGAAAGGTCAAAGTAGAACGGTGCCTGGTTTCCGAGGATATCGTCTTCACCCACGCGGCAGGTCTCGCTCATCCATTCGGTAAAGTCAATGAGAGCGCGATGGGAAATAAGAATTCCCTTGGGTGTGCCCGTTGAGCCGGACGTGAAGATAACGTAAGCGGGGTCAATGTCAAGGACAGCATCGCGTCTCGCGGAGAGAAGATGTTCGTCAGTCTCGCGCTTCATTTCTTCTTCAATACACAAAACGGGAGCATAGGATGCCAACTTATCTGCAAGACGTCTGTCCTTCTCTGCAAACAATATTGCCACAGGAGATGCCTGGGAAAGTATCTCACCAATCCTCGTCTCCGGCATTTTACTGTCAATGGGGAGATAGGCAAAGCCTGCAGACAGTGCGGACATAAAGCCAAGAAGAGAGATAGCTGTTCTGTCAACTATTACCGCAACGATGCCGCGACTGCTTTTGGCAACATTGAGAATTGCAATACCAACAGATTGAGAGTACGACAAAAGCTCACCAAAGGTAAAGCCTGCCTTTTCATCTGCAAAGGCTACTTTGTCAGGCAATCTTTTTGCGGTGTTTTCAAGATATTCGTAAGCATTTCTGATCAAATGCATATTTTGTCTCCGATTGTATTATTTTGACGATAATCATCATTAATTATATCACTATGTAAGAGCAAAGTCAATGGTAAGTGTCGTCAAAAGCGGCAAACAGCTCTATTACAATAAAAAGTTGATTAAATTAATTAACAACCATCGTTAAAATACATCAAAAACGGAGGTTGTGCTGTGCTAATTGTCCACTGTTTAGCTATTGACAAAATCCTGGTTAAGAGGTACAATTATGATGTATAATTTTGATATAAAATGGAGGAATATTCGTACATTATGATAAAACGACTGTTGCGTTGCGTGGGCGAATACAAAACACCTGCCATCATAACTCCCCTGCTCATTCTCGGGGAAAGTGTGATCGAGTGTCTCATGCCGTTCATCATCGCAAATCTAATCAACGATATTAAAGCGGGTTGCGGTCTTGATGACATTGTAAAAAAAGGAGTTATTCTGTTTTTACTTGCGTGTCTCTCTCTTGCTTTCGGTGCCGCTGCCGGTTTCACATCCGCAAAAGCATCAGCAGGTTTTTCAAAAAACCTCAGACGCCGCGTATTCGAGAAGACTCAGGAGTTCTCCTTTGAGAATATCGACAAATTCTCCTCCGCATCTCTCGTTACAAGAATGACAACAGACATTGCAAACGTCCAGATGTCATTTATGATGATAATCAGAACTGCCATCCGCAGTCCTCTTATGCTTATATTCTCAATAATCATGTCAACAATCATGGGTGGTCCCCTTGCAATGACATTCGTGGTTGTTGTTCCCCTTCTTGTTTTCGGCCTCATTATGGTCGGTAAGAAGGCGCTTCCTGCATTCCGTGCCGTATTCAAAAAATATGACAAGCTGAACGAGTCCATTGAAGAAAACGTTGCTGCAATGCGTACCGTCAAGGGATTTGTGCGCGAGCAGCATGAAAAGGTGAAGTTCGGCAAAGCATCCGATGACATCTGCCGTGACTTTACAAGAGCTGAGCGCATTGTTGCGTGTAACGAGCCCTTGATGCAGTTCTGTCTCTACTTCAACATGGTATTCGTAATGCTCATCGGTTCATACCTCGTTATCACAGGACGCGGCGAAACCGTTGACGTAGGTCAGCTTTCCGCAATGCTTACATACGGCGTTCAGGTGCTCATGTCTCTGATGATGCTCTCCATGATCTACGTTATTCTCACAATTTCCGTAGAGTCCATGCGCCGAGTTGACGAAGTTCTTTGCGAAGAATCGGCTCTCAAGAATCCCGAAAACCCTGTTTATGAAGTAAAAGACGGCTCAATTGAGTTTGAAAACGTTAGCTTCAAGTATTCCGCTGCGGCAGAAAAGTTTGCTCTTGCCGATATCGATCTCTCCATTAAGTCAGGCGAAACTGTCGGTATCATCGGCGGTACAGGCTCAAGTAAGTCAACTCTTATTCAGCTTATCTCACGTCTCTACGATACAACGGTAGGAAGCGTAAAGATCGGCGGCATCGACGTTCGTGATTACGACCTTGTAACACTTCGTGATTCCGTTTCCGTAGTGCTTCAGAAAAACGTTCTCTTCTCAGGCTCTATAAAAGACAACCTTCGTTGGGGTAACAAAAATGCGACTGACGAGGAAATGATCGAAGCATGCAAGCTGGCACAGGCACATGACTTTATCACCTCCTTCCCCGACGGATATGATACAATGATAGAGCAGGGCGGTACAAACGTCTCCGGCGGTCAGAAGCAGCGTCTTTGCATTGCCCGTGCTCTTCTCAAAAAACCCAAGATCCTCATTCTCGACGACTCTACAAGTGCAGTTGATACCAAGACTGACGCCATGATCCGCCGAGACTTTGCAGAATATATCCCCGAAACCACAAAGCTCATCATCGCACAGCGTATCTCTTCCGTTGAAGAAGCTGACAAGATAATCGTAATGGATAACGGCAAGATCACCGCTATTGGAACTCATGACGAGCTTCTTATCTCAAGTGATATCTACCGCGAAGTCTACCAGCAGCAGACGAGAGGAGGTCAGAGCAATGAATAATTTCAAGCAAAAGCCGAAGTTTGGCAAGTCTCAAATGAAGTCTCTCAGCCGTGTCATTAAGCTGCTGTGGGGTTACTATCCCGTACTCGTTCCGCTGACCGCTATTTGCATTATTTTCACAGCTTTCGTCTCAGCTATCCCCAGCTTGTTCCAGCAGAATATCCTTGCAAGTATCGAAAAGTGGTATCTTACAGGTGACTGGGAATCGGCTGCCCAAGAAATTGTACCACTGATTCTTCTGCTCATAGTACTGTATGTGGTTTCCATTGTATCAATGGTTGTCTACACACAGCTTATGGCATATATCACACAGGGATTCCTCTCAAAGCTCCGTTGTACGCTCTTTGACAAGATGCAGGATCTCCCCATCAAGTATTTCGACACTCACCGACACGGTGACATCATGTCTCACTATACAAATGACATTGATACACTCCGTCAGCTTGTGTCAGGTACAATTCCCGCGGTTCTACGTTCCGGTGCAATCATCATTGTTATTCTCGGAATCATGATCTACTACTGCGGATGGCTTACCCTGCTCGTACTTCTCGGTGTGTTGTCCATGCTTTTCATCTCTAAATTCATCGGTGGCGGAAGCGCGAAGTATTTCGTTCAACAGCAGATGTCAATGGGTAAGGTCGAGGGCTACATTCAGGAGATCATGAACGGTCAAAAGGTCGTTAAGGTCTTCAACCACGAAGAAGAGGCTCAAGCAGACTTTGACAAGATCAATGAAACTCTGTATGAGCACAGCTTCAAGGCTCACGCATACGCAAACACCCTTGGTCCCATCATAAACAACATCGGTAATGTTCTGTATGTTCTCACAGCTATTCTCGGCGGTTTACTTATGCTGCTTAACGTTCCGAATCTTTCTCTGTCAGGCAAGGCCCTCTCCATTTCCATTGTTATTCCCTTCCTCAACATGACAAAACAGTTCACCGGTAACTTCAACACCGTGTCTCAGCAGGTCAATACGCTTGTTATGGCTCTTGCAGGTGCTGACCGTGTGTTTGCTCTCATGGACGAAGAACCCGAGGCTGACGAAGGTTACGTAACTCTTGTAAATGCAAAGGTTGACGAAAACGGAAATATCACCGAATCCGAGAAGCGTACAGGCAAGTGGGCTTGGAAGCATCCTCACGGTGATGGAACGACTACCTACACACTTCTCACAGGTGACGTTCGTCTTACCGAAGTGGACTTCTCATATGACGGAGAAAAGCAGGTGCTTACTGACGTATCCGTTTACGCGGAACCCGGTCAGAAGGTCGCATTCGTTGGTGCTACAGGCGCCGGAAAGACCACTATCACAAACCTGATCAACCGCTTCTACGATATCGCAGACGGCAAGATCCGCTACGACGGTATCAATATCAACAAGATCAAGAAAGCTGACCTGAGACGTTCCCTCGGCATCGTGCTTCAGGACACAAACCTGTTCACAGGTACTGTTCTTGAGAACATCCGCTACGGCAGACTTGAGGCAACGGATGAGGAATGCCGTGAAGCTGCCCGTCTCGCAGGTGCTGACGACTTTATCACACGTCTGCCCCAAGGCTACAACACACTTCTCACAGGTAACGGCGCAAATCTGTCCCAGGGTCAGCGTCAGCTTATCGCAATCGCCCGTGCCGCAGTTGCCGATCCGCCGGTAATGATTCTTGACGAGGCAACCTCATCCATTGACACCAGAACCGAGGCGATAGTTTCCCGCGGTATGGACAAGCTCATGGAAGGCAGAACAGTATTCGTAATCGCCCACAGACTCTCCACGGTCATGAACTCCGACGTTATCATGGTTCTCGACCACGGAAAGATCATCGAGCGCGGAAACCACGACAAGCTAATTGCAGAGCGCGGAACGTACTACCAGCTCTACACAGGCGCATTCGAGCTTGAATAAATTAAGATTCAATAAAAAAATGAGGCTCAAACAAGAGTCTCATTTTTGTTTATGCGGCAGAATCAGTACCGTTTTTTCAGTCTGAACACAAGTCGTGCCATTGCTTTTCCGTTCCACGGGATCAGCGGGTAGAGGTAGTGGCGTTTGCCGTTAACCGATTTATTTGTGGCGGCAAGGGTCACCGTAATGATAACGCCAAGGGCGAAGCCCCACCAGTCGAGAAGCACTGTGAGAATCAGCGTTATGATCCGCATATACTTGAAGGCATACCCAAGCTCGTAATTTGACTGGGTAAACCCTGCTATAGCAATAAACGACATATAGAGTATGACATCGGGGCACAGCCATCCGACAGTCACCGCAAAGTCGCCGAGAAGAAGGCCGCCCACCACGGAAAGGGAGTTGGACAAGACGCTCGGAGTGTTAAGTGAGGCAAGCTTCAGTCCGTCAAGGGCAAGCTCCACCAGGATAAGCTGTAAAAATATCGGCAGCTCGCCCGGGTCCTTTGGAATAAGGAATTTCAGTGCCTCGGGTAAGATATACTCATGCTCCAGGGAAAGATACCACAGCGGCGTGATAAATACAGTCATCCAGAAAATAAGGTGTCTAAGCACTCGCAGATACGATCCCGTAAGTGGTGGGAAGTAGTAATCATCAGTCTCCTGTAAGAAATCAAACAAGGTTGTCGGGAACACCATTGCCTCAGGGCTGTTGTCACAAAGTACGATCACTCCGCCCTCAAGTATAGTCGCTGCAGCCGCGTCGGGCCGTTCTGTGGAGCGAATCTTCGGAAATGGGTTATACCACCGTGTCTTGATAAGCGACTCTGTAAGGCTCTGGTGACCCAGCACAAGTGAGTCTGTGTCAAGGGCTTCCAGTTTTTCGGTAAGATCCCTCACATACTCGCTATCTGCCCTTCCCTCCATATAGCAAAGCGCAATATCTGTTCGTGTGCTTTTGCCTACATTGAGATATTTTACAGTGAGGCTTGGGTTTCGTATACGCCGACGTATCATTGCCGTATTGCTGATGAGCGTTTCAACAAATCCGTCACGGCTTCCACGCATTACCTTGTCATTATCAGGCTCATCAGTGGAGCGTGCGGGATAAGTTCTGAGATCAATCACAATCGCATTTGCATCAAACTTATCGCAAAGGATCACGGTGCATCCGCTCATTACCATTAGCACAAGCTGATCTACCGAATCCGTAACGTCCACCTCTGCCGCTGTAATATGCATTTCCGCAAATCGCTGTGCGTCTCCCGGTCGGTTATCCCCAATATCTTTTACACCCACCACATAGGTAAGAAGCTTTTGGAGCGATTCCCCTTTGATAAACCCGTCAATATAGTACATTATCATCTCGGCATCCGCGACAACAAGCCTCTTCTTGATGATGTCAAAGCTGGCTTCCGGCCGCAAGATCCCATCAAGCAGCTCTACATTTGCTCGGTGATCGGAACTTAGTGTTCCCTCGTGTATCTTCATAAAAAACTCCGCCAATTTTCGTTTTCACGAGAGTATTGACGGAGTTATCTTTGTTTATTCAGTTTATTTTTTCTCGCCGTTCTTGAAGAACTGGTAATAGTAGCACGGGATCATACCATTGTACAGCTTGCGGATCTTGTCAGCACGTCTGCCGTACAGCTTCGGGAATACCTCGCTTTGAGTGATTACGTATATCTGCCACCGCTCAAGTCTGGCAAATGCCTCACCCATTGCGCGATACAAGGATTCAGCTTCCTCCACGGTCAGCAGTCGCTCTCCGTAAGGCGGATTTGTCACGATAGTACCGCGTTTGCCGAGGGTATCAATGTCAAGGGCGTCCATCTTGAAGATGCTTATCATGTCTCCAACCCCTGCGCGTACAGCAGATTCGGTTGCAATACGTACACACTCGTCATTTATGTCTGTAGCGTACGCTTCAAACTGCGTGTCGTGGTTGATTGCCGCTTCTGCCTCTTCCCTTGCCAGTGTCCATGAGTCTGCGGGGAAAATGGGGTATTCCTCTGCGGCGAACGTTCTTTTGAGTCCCGGTGCGATGTTTTTCATCATCATAGCTGCCTCAATTGCGATAGTCCCCGAGCCGCAGAACGGGTCCCACAGAAGCACATTCTCTCTCGGACGTGCAAGCTTCACCATTGCCGCCGCAAGAGTCTCACGGATGGGTGCTTCAACTCTCTCGGGGCGGTAGCCTCTCTTGTGTAGCGGAACGCCTGACAGATCGATCATGAGGTTCGCTTTGTCCTTGAAGATGAAAAACTCAATTCTGTATTTCTTCCCCGTTTCGGGAAGGCGCTCAATGTTATACTTCTCCCCGAGTCTTACGGAAACTGCCTTTTTGATGATTCTCTGACAGTCGGGCACGGAGAACAGCTTACTTTTGATCGCGTGGCCTGTAACGGGGAACTCGTCATCCTTACCGATGAATTCTTCCCACGGGAGCGCTTTTGTGCCGTCAAACAGTTCGGTAAATGTGAGCGCATTGAATGCACCGATGTGTAGATACAGTCTCTCCGCATAACGAAGATTGATACTGCATCTTGCTGCGGCATATTCGTCTCCCTCGAAGGTTATTCTGCCGTCGATATTCTCGATCCGTTTGTATCCGAGAGCTTCTATCTCCTCACCAAGCAGGCCCTCAAGGCCGAACAGGCAGGTTGCGGTATAATTCAGTGTCATCTTTGCGTATCCCCGCTTCTCTTATCGTCAGCATTCTTCGGCGCATTTGTTTTCGGAAGAGTGAACGTAAATCTGCACCAATCTCCGTGCTCACTTTCAACCATTATTCTCTCACCGTGAGCCTCAATTATGGTACGGGAGATGTAAAGGCCAAGTCCAACGCCTGTTTTGTCAAGCCCGCGGCTTCTGTCGCTCTTGTAGAATCGGTCGAACACAAACGGCAGGTCCTCCGCGGTGATTCCTTCTCCCTCATTGAATACGCTGATTTCAACTTTTGAGCCGATATCTCTCAGAGATATTGCATACTTTCCATTTTCACGCGCAAACTTGATTCCGTTATCGCAAAGGTTATAGAGTACCTGATATATCGCGTCGCGATCGGCGTTAACGAACATATTGTCGCGGTCAGCATCAAATTCAACGTCCAGCTGCTTGTCCTCAAGTCTCTGCTCCGATGAAATGATGATCTCGCGAGCCATTTCACATATGTCAAAGGGAGCTTTGTTGAACTTTCTCTCACCTGCCTGGATCTTTGTAATATCAAGAAGACTTGAAACAAGGCGAGACAGTCTCTTTACCTCTCCGGAAATAATGCCAAGGTAGTGAGGCACCTTATCCGGCGGGATCGCTCCGTCAAGTATGCTTTCGATGAAGCCGGAGATAGTTGTCATAGGTGTTCTGAGGTCATGTGATACGTTAGCAATAAAGAGTCTTCGCATCTCGTCGCTGTGCTGCATTGCGTTTGCCATGTTATTGAAGGCATCCGCAAGCTCTGCAACCTCATCGGTTCCCTGAACCTGCACGCGCACGTCGAACTGTCCTCTCGCAAATGCACGGGATGCCCTGCTCATCGCTCTGAGAGGAGACACAAGGCGCTCCGTTATAAAGTACACTGCAACAAGTGTAGCAAGCATGAGCCACAGTGTTGACATTATCATTGTCTTTATCATTGTTTCAAGGAGCGTATCCATGTCACGGGTCATTGTACACGTCATGACTGAGCCTACGATCTTGCCGTTTTCCGTAGTAATGGCTTGCATGTAATAGTTATGATTTTCTGAGAAGAATCCGTCAAGCGTACTGTTGTGTGAGATAGTTTTCTCGCTATTCAGCTTTTCGACAACGGTATCGGGATACTGTTGCTCTTCTCCCGCACCGACAATACCGTCTTCTCCCGCAAAGGCCACATATTCCGTTTCAGATCCGCCGACAAGTTTGATGTTGCCCTCGCCGTCAGCCACAAAAATCACCATGTTCTCAACGTTTGTTGACATGGCACTGAGCACTGGTAATATCTTGTAAACCGAGTTATTAAGATAATCGCTGAAGCTGTTCTCTCCACTGCCCGTGTAGTCATCTATCATGAACACCGTCGCATCATACGCAACATTCTTTAGTGCTCTCTGCTTTGTATCGTCATCATATCCGTTCACAAGAATTGTAATGACCGACGTGGATAATAAGATACTCAGCAGATTGATGACCATAAACGCGGATATATACTTTACAAATACACTCTTAAACATATTCGCTCCTAAGTCACATTTAGTAAGGGGCTGACGAATTTCATCAACCCCTGCCTTTTATGTTATTACTGGATAAGCTCGAACTTGTAGCCTACACCCCAGACGGTTTTAAGTGTCCACTTATCGGAAACGCCCTCGAGCTTTTCACGAAGTCTCTTTACGTGAACGTCAACAGTACGAGAGTCGCCAAGATAGTCAAATCCCCAAACCTTGTCAAGAAGCTGGTCTCTTGTGAATACGCGGTTGAAATTGGATGCAAGGAAGTAGAGAAGCTCCAGTTCCTTGGGGGGAATGTCAACTGCCTTGCCGTTAAGCTTTAATTCGTACTTGTTCTTGCTGATCTCGATATTTTCAAACTTGATGGTTTCGTCGTCACTCGGATTGTCGTGTGCAGAATAACGGCGAAGAACTGCCTTGATTCTTGCGGAAAGCTCCTTCATGTCGAAAGGCTTAACAACAAAGTCGTCCGCTCCGAGTTCAAGTCCTACAACCTTATCAAGGATCTCGTCCTTTGCGGTTATCATGATAACAGGCTTGGAGGAAATTGCTCTGATCTCACGGCAAACCTGATTACCGTCCTTGTTCTTGGGAAGCATAAGGTCAAGGAGCACAAGATCAGGCTCGTACATCTTGAAGTAGCTGATGCCTTCAATACCGTCACCGGCAGTCTTTACCTCATAGCCTTCGTTTTCAAAATAAAACTTTAACAGGTCGCAGATATTGGGGTCGTCATCGATAACAAGAAGTTTTGTTCCCATTTTTCGTTCCTCACTATTCTATGTAAATTATATTATTCCTTACAGTACCTTAACATTGTACCATACTTGTATGAAATCGGCATGAACAACAGGTGATGAATAGAAAAATTTCGCTGTTTTTTATAAGAATTGATTTTTTACCCAAAGAATCCCTTAATAACACTTGAATAAACAAAACAAAAAGTGTATAATAAAAGCGATACTTGCTCTGTTGTTTATGTACTTAATATATATTATAAAAAATATAGAGCAGTTTGTCAATATTTTATTAAAAATTATTACATAATCTATCTTATGTGGAAAGGATTTGCTGTAATACAGCAGAATAATATAATGAAACTTGGTATTATCGGTCTCCCCAATGTAGGAAAAAGCACACTCTTCAATGCTCTGACAGGCGCAGGCGCTCCCAGTGCAAACTATCCCTTCTGTACCATCGACCCTAACGTAGGTATCGTTCAGGTTCCCGACTACAGACTTGACAAGCTTGCTGAGATGTACGATCCCCAGCTTTACACCCCCGCAACGGTTGAATTCGTTGACATCGCAGGTCTTGTTCGCGGTGCATCAAAGGGCGAAGGTCTTGGCAACAAGTTCCTCTCCCACATCCGTGACGTTGATGCCGTTATTCACGTTCTCCGCTGCTTTGACGACGGAGATATCATCCACGTTGACGGAAACGTAGACCCCATCCGCGACCTTGAAACCATCAACATGGAGCTTATCTACTCCGACATCGAACAGCTTGAAAAGCGCATCGACAGAGTTGCAAAGCTGCTCAAGGGTGACAAATCCCTTCAGCCTCAGATCGACTTGTACAACCGCCTCCTTGCCGCTCTGAACGAAGGAAAGACTGCGCGCAGTGTTGAGCTTTCCGATGACGAGCGTGATCTCCTTGCCGACGTTAACCTGCTCACCATCAAGCCGATCATTTACGTTGCAAACGTAAGCGAGGACGAGGCTGCAGGCGTATCTGACGACAACGTATTCTTCAAGAATCTCAAGGCAGCTGCTGATAGCGAAAACGCCGAGGTTATCCCTGTTTGCGCGGGAATTGAAGCTGAGATCGCAGAGCTTGAGCCTGAAGAAAAGAAAATGTTCCTCGCTGACATGGGCATTGAGGAAAGCGGTCTTGACAGACTCATCAAGGCAAGCTATTCCCTCCTCGGATATATCAGCTACCTTACAGCAGGTCCCAAGGAAGTACGCGCATGGACTATTGTAAACGGCACAAAGGCTCCTCAGGCTGCAGGTAAGATCCACAGCGACTTTGAGAGAGGCTTCATCCGTGCGGAGATCGTAGCATTTGATGATCTTATGGCTTGCGGATCAATGAATGCCGCAAAGGAAAAAGGCCTTGTCCGCAGCGAAGGTAAGGAATACGTGATTAACGACGGCGACGTAGTTCTTTTCAGATTCAACGTATAACTTCTGTCCCCTTCAGTTTGATACATAAAACGGAGGTATAATATGGATTTTATGGAGTATAAGAAATGTTTATCGTTCCCCGGATTCGGCATTGAGCCGTTCTATGTGGACAGAGTAGCGTTCACCCTGTTCGGCAAGGACGTGTACTGGTACGGCGTGCTTATTACAATCGGCATGATACTTGCTGTTGTATGTGCCCTGTGGCTCGCAAAGCACGAGAGGATCAAGTCTGATGACATATACGACCTTGCACTTTGGGTAATTATATTCGGAGTGCTTGGCGCAAGAGCTTATTATGTGATCTTCGACTGGGATCCTGCGGTTTATCTTGAAACCGGCGGCAACTTTTTCCAGAACGCATGGGGCACATTCGTAAACTGTCTCGCAATGTGGGACGGCGGACTTGCAATCTACGGCGGCGTTATTGCAGGACTTCTCACAGGATTCATCTTCGCAAAGATCAAGAAGATCGAATTCTTGAAGCTGTTTGACATTCTCGCCGCTTGCGTTCTTATCGGTCAGGTAATAGGTCGTTGGGGTAACTTTATCAACATTGAGGTTTACGGTGCGGAAACAACCGCTTTCACCAGAATGGGTATTCACCTGATGAACAGCGAAGGACATATTTTAGCTGAAATGTTTGTTCATCCCATGTTCCTGTACGAATCCGTATGGAATCTCGTAGGACTTGTTATAGTGCTTCTCACATACAAAAAGAAAAAGTTTAACGGGCAGATCTTCTGCTTCTATCTGGTTTGGTACGGCTTTGGCAGAATGATTCTCGAGGGTATGCGCGATCCCGAGTACAATCTCATGATCGGAAACAGCGGAATCATGGTATCCCAGCTTGTTGGCTTTATCTCCCTTGTTATCGGAATCGCCCTGTTCGTGCTTTTCTTCAAAAGAAGCAAGAAAGTACAGTCCGAAGCAAAGGAATACAACTCGCTCTACAGCGGAAATGACAACGCACCCGAAAACGCCGCAGAAGAGACTTCAGAAGAAGCTACAGAAGAGACTTTAGACACTACCCCCACGGAGGAATAATTATGGCACACATTATTGACGGTAAGGCAATCGCTGCATCCGCAAGACTTGATATAGCACAGCGCGGTCAGGCTTTCTTTGAAAAAACAGGCATCAGACCGGGACTTGCAGTTGTGATCGTAGGTGAGGATCCCGCATCCAAGGTTTACGTTCGCAACAAGAAAAAGGGATGCGAAGAAGCAGGCTTCTATTCAGAGGTTCATGAAATGCCCGCTGAGACCACAATGGACGAGCTGCTTTCCAAAATTGATGAGCTGAAAAACAACGAAAAGATACACGGCATCCTCGTTCAGCTTCCTCTTCCGAAACATTTGGACGAGAAGGCGGTCATCGACGCTATCCCCACAGAGAAGGACGTTGACGCATTCCACCCTGTCAACACGGGTAAGATAATGATCGGCGACTACAACTTCCTTCCCTGCACTCCCGCCGGAGTTATGAAGATGCTGGAATATGAAAAGATCGACGTGTCCGGCAAGGAATGTGTGGTTATCGGCAGAAGCAACATCGTTGGTAAACCCATGGCGATGCTTCTTCTTCACGCAAACGGAACGGTCACAGTATGCCACTCCCGCACAAAGGATCTGGCTGAAGTAACACGCCGCGCTGATATTCTCGTTGTGGCGATCGGCAAGGCTAACTTCGTTACCGCTGACATGGTAAAGGAAGGCGCAGTTGTCATCGACGTCGGTATGAACAGAAACGCCGAGGGCAAGCTTTGCGGCGACGTTGACTTCGAAGGCGTTAAGGAAAAAGCATCTGCAATCACTCCCGTACCCGGCGGAGTTGGTGTAATGACCATCACTATGCTGCTTGAAAATACTCTCCGTGCGGCTGAGCTGGCTGCAAACAGATAACTGCCGTCATTTTATACAAACACAGTACAAGTTTTGTGTTAATTTTTCGCAAAAATTCGGCGCAAAAATGTATATAATTTACTTGACAATTAATATATTTGATGGTATAATGTTAAATGCCGCATGATGTGTGGTCGAAAACAGCCGCAAGGCTTACCCACTCAGCGAGTTCACATAAAAGAAAGTGAGGTGCTTTTCGAAATGTTCGCAATTATTGAAACAGGCGGAAAGCAGTACAAAGTCAACGAGGGAGACATCATCTTCGTTGAGAAGCTCGATACCGCTGAAGGCGAAGCAGTAATCTTTGACAAGGTTCTCGCAGTATCTACAGCAGACGGATTCAAGTCCGGCAAGCCCACAGTAGAAGGCGCAACAGTATCGGCTAACGTAGTAAAGAACGGCAAGGGCAAGAAGATCTACGTTATGACCTACAAACCCAAAAAGAACGAGAAGAAGAAGATCGGTCACAGACAGCCTTATACTAAGGTTCAGATTGAAAAAATCGCGTTTTAATTTGGAAGCTTGAATTCTCACGTCATCGGAGGTTTTAAGTGACAAAGTTAGTTTTCTTTAGGAAAAACGGTGCGTTTTGGGGCTTTAAGGAGACAGGCCACACGGGATTTGGCGAAGAGGGAGACGACGTTCTCTGCGCTGCGCTGTCCGCAATGACCATGCTCATCCTGAACACACTTGAAGTAGCATACGAGTGCTCGGTTGATTATACGATCGACGAGAAAACAACTGATATCACAGTGAAATGTCTCTCTGCACTTCCCGACCACGAAAAGGACGAGAAAAAGCAGTTTGCGGCTGAAGGTCTTATCAGAGGCTACTTTTACCAGATAGGCGATCTTACAGAAGAATACTTTGACTACCTGGACGTTGACGTCATCGACGAGTGACAAGCAAAAATATTTAATGGAGGAAATAACAAAATGATCAGAATTAGCTTACAGTTCTTCGCTCATAAAAAAGGTGTTGGTTCTACAAAGAACGGACGCGACAGCGAATCCAAGCGTCTTGGCGTTAAGAAGGCTGATGGTCAGGCAGTAATCGCCGGCAACATCATCATTCGCCAGAGAGGCACACATAT